>JANOIK010001324.1:0-8525 GCA_031407585.1 Planctomycetota bacterium
GTCACGGTCGACAGGCTTGCGCGGTAACCAAACTGCGGGCCGGAGCGTTTTTCCCATTGCTCGACCGGCGGCAGGAACACGCGGACGGTGCAGCTCGGCCGCTCGCCCACGGGGATGTCGCCGCGGAGCCGCTCGATGGTGTTGGCGATGAAATCGTCCTGCTGCACGTCGTTGGAGGTGTAGCCCGGAATGCCAGAGTTCAGCGTGCGAAGCAGCAGCGCGTGCTCGCTGCCGGGAAGGCCCAGCGGCGGCGTGGCGACGGTTTCAATCTGGTCGGGCTGGCCGCGTTCGGGGCCCTCGTGCCAGCGGTTGTTGGTCGACTCGCCCATCGGCGTGCGGACGCGCTCGTCCTGCTCGCGCGAGCTTTTCGGATGGCGATGCACGTACTCCCAGGCGGCGTCCTCGAAGTCGTCGCCCGCGTAATCGATGCAGGCGCCCGTGCCGGGGACGAACGCGCTGGGGCTGCGCTGGGCGCGCGGCGGGGCGGCCAGGGCAGCGGTCGCGAGGCCAACGGCGCCGCACAGAGCGGCGCAGCAATGAACGAGCGGCGAGCGCAGGAAATGCGTCGACATGGGTCTACCGGGGGAGTGCGAAGGCGGGATCGAAGTCGCGCTGCGGGGGCGGCGCGCTGGGGGCAACCGCGTATGCGGTCTTACCGTTACTATCGGCACGAGCGGCGCCGACGGTTACGTTACCTTCGCGAAAGGGAGGCTCGATGCTGGCGCCAGCGTCAGCGTGGCATGGTCTCGTCCTCGTGACCATGCGAATCACCGCAGACATGGCCACGCGGACGAGGCCATGCCACGCGCGACCTTTACTCCTCGTCGGCGTACCGCAGCTGCACGGCGACAATCTGATTGCGCACCGCCAGGAACGCGTCGTACACCACGGGGTCGAAGTGCGTGCCGCGCTCCTTCTCCATGATCTCGAAGCACCGGTCGACCGGCATCGCTTCCTTGTAGCAGCGGCGGGAGCTGAGCGCGTCGAACACGTCGGCGATCGCCGTGATGCGGCCTTCCAACGGAATGTCGTCGCCGCTGAGCCCCAGCGGGTAGCCGGCGCCGTTCCACCATTCGTGATGGCTCAGCGCGATCTTGCGGGCGAGCACCAGCAGCGGCGACCCGGCGCCGTCCAGAATCTTCGCGCCCACTTCCGAATGGGCGCGAAGCTGCTGCTCCTCGTCCTCGGAGCACTGCCGCAGAATTCGCTTGCCGAATCCGCAGTGCTTTTTCATGAGGCTGAATTCCTCCTCGGTCAGCCGATCGGGCTTCAGCAGCACCGCGTCGGGCACGCCAATCTTGCCGACGTCGTGCAGTTGGGCGGCGTGCTCGATTAGGTCGAGCTGATCGCCCTCCATGCCCAACTTTTCCGCGATGAGCCGCGCGTAACGGCCCACGCGCAACACGTGGAAGCCGGTGTCGTTGTCTCGATACTCGGCCGCACGAGCCAGGCAGTACGCGACCTCGCGGTGCGACCGCTCGAGGTCGATCGTGCGAGCACGAACGGCCTCTTCCAGGTCACGGCTGTGGCCGAGCAATTGATCCTGGTACGACTTCGCGGCGACGACGTTGGCGACGCGCGGGGCGAGTTCGTAGGGGTCGATCGGCTTGTTCAGGAAATCGGTGGCGCCGCGCTCCAGCGCGTCGCGGCGGACGGCCCCGTCGGTCACCGCCGTCAGAAAGATGACGGGGATGCGGGCGATCTCGGGATCGGCGCGAAGCTGATCCAGAATCTCCAGCCCGCTCACGTGCGGCATCATCAGGTCGAGCAGGATGCAATCCGGGCGCTCGTCGCGAATCATTCGCAACGCCCGGCGCGAGTCCGTGGTCGTGACGAAGCGGTCGTAGCCGTCGAGCTCCAGGAAGCGCTGTACGAGCTTGACGTTCGTGGGCTCGTCGTCGACGACCATGAGCTTCGCGTCTTTGTTGCGATTGGCGCCGGACGACGAGGAATCGCCCAGGCCAAGGCTTGTCGCGCAGGCTTCCGCAGACCGACGTTCGAGAGTGCCAGTTGTGTCGACCATAAGAATGTGCCGAGATGAAAGGTGGAGCGTGATCGGGCCGCGGCGCCGCGGCCGCTGGTCGTTAAACCACAAGGCGTTGGTGAATTGATCTGAGTTCGCCGAGCATGCCGGTGATTTCGCCGGCTTGCCGCTTCGCTGCTGACTGCTCAATGCGGGCCGAGACGTCGGTGAGGCACTGGTAGCCGGCCGTGCCGCCTGCCCCCTTAAGAGCGTGCGCCATGTCGGCGACGCTCGCGTAATTCAGGGACTGCAGCGCTCGCCCGATCGCCTCGATCCGATCGGGTATCGTGGCGGTGAACTCCGCCACGAGGTCGCGGATCTCGGGATCGTCAGTCGGCAGCGTCGACGCGATCGGCCGGGTGGCCGGGTCGCTAGTCAGGGTAACCGCCTCCCCCTGCCCCGTCGTTTCGCTGGCGCCGCCTGACTTGCCGCGCCACGCGGCTTGCACCACGCGCACCAGCTCGTCGACGTTCACCGGCTTGGTCACGTAACCCGTGCAGCCGGCTTCCTCGCACTTCTTGCGGTCGCCCAGCATGGCGTGCGCGGTCAGTGCGATGATCGGAATCGTAAAGCCGTTATCCCGCAGCTTGCGCGTCGCGGCGTAGCCGTCCATCACGGGCATCTGCATGTCCATGAGGATGACGTCGAACTCGTGGTTCATCGTGGCTGCCACGGCCAGCTCGCCGTTCTCCGCGACGATGACGTTCGCCCCCTGCCGCGTGAGGAACAGCTGAATCAACTTGCGATTGGTTTCGCCATCGTCGACCAGCAGCACGCGGATGCCGTTCAAGTTGACGCTGCCCTCGCGAGTGTCCACGATGTCGCCGTTGCCCGCCATGGGCGGGCGTTCGCTGAAGTTCACGTTGGCCAGATCGCCCGTGGGCAGCGTCGCCGTAAACGCGGAGCCGTTTCCCAGTTCGCTGCTCACGGAGAGCTTGCCGCCGAGCGACTCGCAAATGTTCTTGGTGATCGTGAGTCCCAGCCCCGTCCCGCCAAATTTGCGGGTCATCGAATTGTCGGCCTGCACGAACGGCTTGAAGATGTCCCCGAGGTGCTCTTTCGAGATGCCAATGCCCGTGTCGCGGACCTCGAGCTCGAGCAGCGATTCGCTGCCGCTTCGCTTGAGGCGGGCGACCACGTTGACGCCGCCGTTCTCGGTGAACTTCACCGCGTTGCCCACCAGATTCATCAGCACCTGGCGCAGTCGGTAGGGGTCGGACTGCACCGACTCGGGAATCTCGCTGTCCCACCGGTAATCGAGGCTGATGCCCTTTTCCAGGGCGCGGGCGCGGAGCACCGAGATGACCTCCGCGATCAGATGGTGCGGCGAGCAAGAGGTGCTCTCGACCTGAAGCTGCCCTGCTTCGATCTTCGAGAGGTCGAGGATGTCGTTGATCAGCTCCAGCAGGTGCTTGCCGCTGGTGCGGATTGTCTTCACGTAGTCGCGGCGCTCGGCCTCGTCGCCGCCATCGGCATTGCGGATCAGCAGCTCGGTGAACCCGAGAATGCCGTTGAGCGGCGTGCGAATCTCGTGGCTCATGTTGGCCAGGAACTCGCTCTTGGTGCGGTTGGCCATCTCGGCCTGCTCCTTCGACTGCCGCATCTCCTCTTCGGCGCGGCGGCGGTCTGTGATGTCGCGAACGAATGCGCAGAACAATGCTTCCTTGCCGCAAAGGATGGGCGTGATCGCGATTTCGATGGGGAAGACGCGGCCGTCGCGGCGCATCCCTTCCATTTCCAACCGCTGGTTCAGAGCGGGCCCCGCGCCGGTTTCATGGAAGTTGCGCAGCCCGGCTTCATGGGCAGCGCGCAACTTTTCGGGGATGATCAACTCAGAGACTCGCCGGCCCATGGCCTCGGAGGCGGTCCAGCCGAACACCCGCTCGGCGTGGCTATTCCAACTGATGACGGCGCCGTGCGAATCCATCTGCACGACCGCGTCGAGCGCGCCTTCGATAATCTCGCGCTCCTTCTGGATCGAATTCCCCAATTGCTCGGAATACAGCGTCATGTCGGCGTGGTTGCGCTCGGCGCGAGCGGCGTGAATCGACATCGCCCGCAGTTCAGCCGTGCTCTGGCGAAGCGTGAGGATCAGGAAGAAATCCTCGAACACGACCCAGGCGGCGTGCTCCAGCGTTCGCCACGGGCTGGCCGTGAACACGCCGAAGACCGACTCGGGCCACCACAGGCCGCGAATCAGGTGGTCCGTCGCAACGACGATCGTGGCCGGGACCAGCACCGTCCAGTCGCGATAGGCCGTGAGGATGGCGAGCGACGTAAAGACGTGGAAATGCGTTTCGACCCGACCGCCGGTGATGTGAATCAATAGTGCCGAGAACAGCATCTGGGCGACCGCGATCGTGTAGCGCGTGACGCGCTCGCCGGGGCGCTGCCACGCCAGTAAGACGGGAAGCGCGCAAATCGCGGCGCCAAATGCCACCGCGTAGATGACGTGCGGGTGCACGCTCTGAATGGTTCCGTCCCAACTAAACGGCGACAAGCACACGGCCGCGACGACCGCGCCGAGCCACTGCACGATCATCAGCGCCGCGAACAGCCGATCGGTGCGCTTGTAGATTCTTTGCTGGTGGTCGCGAAGAATCACGCTGGCTCGATGGGCGAGCGGTGCGTCGGTGTTCTCGAGTGTCATGGCTTTTCAGTCCGCCTTGCCAAGTCGTTCGTGAGTTAGTGAGTCGCCGCGATCGCAGGGCTCGTCACGAGCCGGCAGCCGAACGCGGGAATCGAATCAATCGGCGCCGGGCGCCCGGCCAGCAAGCTCGCGACCGCGTCGGCGCCCGCGTTGGAACCTTCGTGTCCACGTGAAGCCGTGACGCCGCCGGCAAACTGCCGATGGCCCGCGGCGTTGTAGACCATCACGGCGCCGCTGGTCGCGGCGCCGAACTGCGGGGCGATCACGCCCCCGCGGTCGAAGACCACTTCGGCGTTCGGAATCTGCTTGGCTTGCTCGACGAGCGGAGCCGTCACCCAGGTCTCGTCGCCCTGGGCGGGCGTAGCGAATACCACCAACAGCTTCGCCCGGCCCATGATCGTGGGTTTCGTTTGAACGCGCTCGAGCTCGGTGAGCGTCGCTCGCGAGCAAGGGCACTTGGGATGCAGGAAAACGACGAGCGTGGGACGCAGCACGTCCCGTGTGAGCTCGACGCCTGCAGGCCAGACGTCGGAGGACGCCGCGGCGCTCGTCGGCACTGTCTTGTAGGAATACGCAGCCATGAGATACCAGCCCGCCGCCATCGCGGCGGTCCAAACGACAACCCCGGCGACGACGGGCAACCGTCGGAAGCGAGGTTCGAGTGTTTGTGCTGGCGTGGAAAACATGATGACGCTGCTAACGGACTCGACGCCGCGCTGACGCGCCGCGCAAGGAATTGGTGCGCCGCTTTCGCGGCAATCGTTGGAACGACCGCAAAAGCATAGGTTGACCGGAGCAATTGCGACTCCGGTCGGGCCGCTCTGCGGAAAAGCACAGGGTTCGGGCGCCGGTCGCGCCGGTTATGCCGTCGCGCGGCCCCGGCCGGTTACGGTCGTGACGAACTTGCCGATGACGGCGCCCCCACACGTGGGGCCGCTCCGTACGATCTCCTGCGCCCGTGGCAGATCAGTGCTAGCAGCCTGGGCGGGCGGCGGCCAGTTTTCTGGCTCTTCGCGTCGGCGCTCTTTTTGCAGACCTCCGGTCGTAACGGATGCGTAGAATGGATGTCGTGGGCGCATGTTCAAAATTTGGGCGGCTTTAGCAAGGAGCGGATGGTGGTTCGGGCAGCCAAGCAACGAGATGTCGTGCCGGAAATCTCCAACGGGGCGGTCGCAGCTCGGTTGGACGAGACGGCCGAGCTGTTGGCTCGCCAGGGGGCCAACGAGTTTCGCGTGCGGGCCTATCGCCGCGGGGCGGAGACGCTGCGCGCCATGACCCCGCCTGTGGCCAAGGTCTATTTGGAAGGCGGCGAGCGGGGGCTCACGCGACTGCCGGGCGTGGGCGACTCGCTCGCGGCGGCGATTGCCCAGGTGCTCACCACCGGCAAGATGACCCTGCTCGAACGACTGCGGCGGGACCAGACGCCGGCGCGGATCTTCACGACGGTCGCCGATATCGGCCCGACGCTAGCAGATCGTATCCACCAGGAGCTCGGCATCGGCACGCTCACCGAGCTGGAAGCGGCCAGTTGGGACGGCCGGCTGGCACGCGTGCCGGGAATGGGGCCGAAGCGGGTGCGCGCGGTACGCGAGTCCCTCGCGGGGCGGTTCCACAAGGCGCCGCGCGGTTTGCGGCCAGCCAAGCCAGTGGCGGTCGGGCCTCAGCCCTCGGTGGGTGAGCTGCTGGAAATCGACGACGAGTACCGCCGGCTCGCCGAGCGCGATCGGCTGGTGCGCGTCGCGCCGCGGCGGTTCAATCCCGAAGGGAAGGCCTGGCTGCCGATTCTGCACGCCGATCGCGGCGAGCGTCGGTACACGGCGATGTTTTCCAACACGGGCCGGGCCCACGAACTCGACGCGACGCACGACTGGGTCGTGATCGTCTGCGACCGGCCCGCGCACGGCGGACAGTGGACCGTCATCACGTCACGACTGGGCCGGCTCAAGGGTCGGCGAGTGGTTCGCGGTCGTGAGACCGAATGCGTGCAGTGGTACGCGGAGCGGTAATCACTGCGCCGACAGGTCGACGCAAATCACTTCGTTGTCGTTGCGGATGAACGCGCGGCGGTTGGCGAACGCGGGCATCGACCACACGACGTCGCGGCCATTGGCCACGTTGCTCGGCTCGATCACCTTCGCGCGGTCGATCTCGGTGAAGCCTTCGGGCGAGAGCTTCGCGATCACCAGTTCGCCGGATTCGGTGAACAGCCACGAGCGATCGCCCTGCCGCACGATCATCGCGGTGCCGGAGCTGAGCGGTCGCTCGCTGACGGGCTGGGCCGTTTCCCACAGCTGCTTGCCTTCGGCGAGATCGATCGCTCGAAGGGCGCCGTTCTGGTTGAAGCCGTAGAGGATGCCCTCCTCGGCGAACGGCTGCACGTTGATCGGCGAGAGGGCGTTTTTGCCCTTGTTGGCCCACACCACCTCCGCGCCTGGCTCGCCGGCTGCTGTGGCGTTGAGCCTCAGCAGCAGACTCTTGTCCTGGTGCCCGCCGATGTAAAGTAAATCGCCGGCCTGGACGGGGGACATGATCACGCCGCCGCCGTCGGCCTGGTACGGCACGGACCAGAGCTCGACACCCGTCTCGGGATCGACTGCGGTGATCGCGTCAGGCCTGGCGAGGATGAGCATCCGCACGCCGGCGGACGAGATGATCGTCGGCGGCGAGTAGCCCTGCTCGGCCGAGGTGAGGGTCTTCCAGATTTCCTCGCCGGTCTCCTTGTCGAACGCGACCGCGTGCGAACCTTCGCCGCCGACGACGCAGATGAGCTTCTGGCCGTCGATGAGCGGGTGGCCGGCGTAGCCCCACAGCGGGGTCTTCGCGCCGTACTGGGCAGTGAAGTTCTTCGCCCACACGACTTTGCCGTCGGCGATGTTGAGACAGTTCAGCTGGCCCTCGGCGCCGAGCGTGTAGACCCGCTCGCCGTCGACAACCGGCGTGCACCGCGGGCCGGCGGGGTAGGACACGGTGTAAGTTACTGACGGATCCTCGTGCGTCCACTTCACCTCGCCGGTTTCGGCGTCGAGGCAGAGCACGCGCTCCGTGCCGGTGAACTCTTTGCGGGCGAAGTTGTCGACCTTGAGGTCGGCCTCGGTGACGAAGTCGGTGACGAACACGCGACCGCCGGCGACCGCGGGGCCCGCGAAGCCGTAGTTCACCGGCTTGCGCCAGAGAATCTTCGGTCCATCGGCGGGGAACTTCTCAATGAGGCCCGATTCGTTCCACACGTTGTCGCGGCTGGGGCCCATCCACTGGGGCCAATCGTCGCCGCGGGCCGCGGGAAATTGGGCGGCGGCGGCGAGCGTGAGCAGAACGGCGAGTTTGGCGTTGGGCTTATTCATGATTTGTTCCTGGCGAACGAAGCTGGGGGGTTGGTTCGTGCGTCTCGTTAGCCTAGCGAATGCGGGGCGCGGGGGCGACTGGTTGTTGATTTGGGGAATTTGGGAAGGGTTCCGACGGTCCGACGGTTTTCAATTGTCCGGTGCGGCGGCGGATTTTTTTGTTTTGCGACCTGGAGTGGTGTGTTTGCGCCGTGAGCCTCGGGAAATGGCGCGTGTCGCATTCGCAGACGTTGGCAAAAGGCGGGTCTAAGTGTCCGCTTTTGGTCTCATACTGTCCGCTTGGGGGTTTATTGTGTCCGGTCGGGGAGGCTCAACCGCAAGCTTTGGGGGGCGCTTTGCGAAACCATTTTATGTTCAGGTTTACATTACCATAGCGCGCGGCCCAAAACAAGGGTTGGGAGGAACTTTGCGGGGAGCCCCCGGTTTGAAGAACCGGGGGCTAATGGCCGCCCATGCCGGAGAGGAAGAAGACGTAGTTTTCACAGCTCTTCATGCGGAGGACGCTCTTGCG
>JANOIK010000790.1:0-2982 GCA_031407585.1 Planctomycetota bacterium
CAAACAGTTGTTTTGGGCCACCCCTCGTGTGGGGGATCGAGTTGTTCACTACGATGGGCACGACGAATGGACGTAAATTGGCTTGGCCCCACGGGGAGGCTACAATGCTCGCCTCCCCAGAGGGGCAAGGCGACCATTGTCCGGAAAGCAGAGCAAGAGTCCCCGGCAAACAAGGAATTGAGAAATTGCCAAAACGCGTTTACGATCGCGCCCATGCATCGTTCCGGGTCTTCGGCCCCACGCTTGACCCGCTCGATGTAACTCTCGCATTGAAGCTGCCGCCGGATTATGTTCATCGTAACGGCGAGCCGCGCCTTGTCCGCACTCGGGCGGGCCGGATCGAAGAGAGAGCGCCGCATCGCATGGGCATGTGGTTGATGTCGTCGCGGGAATGTGTGACATCGCCGCGACTGGCAGTCCACCTCGAATGGTTGCTCGATCAACTCGAACCACTTGCCGCCGCCCTTGTCTCATTGCGAACGGATGGCATTACGACGGACTTCTTTTGCTGCTCGTCGGGTTCTTCGCCAGATCCACCGCCGATGCCCCGGGTGATTCGGCAACGTGCAGCGGCACTGGGGATAACGATCGAGATCGATCACCACGGCCCAGCAGGCGAAACGAACAGTACCCGGAGCGAACCATGATCTCTCGCCGTCTGTCGACGGCCGCGTTTTGCGTCACGCTTTGTCTCACGGCGCCGAGCAATCTTCTCGGCATGGGCGGCACTTCGATCGTCGCGACCAAGGGCAGCCCAGCGCACGTGTCGGCTGGCTGGCCCGAGGGCGTCGGAGATCTCGTTAATGACCCGCTGCGCACAACCGGCTGGAATTCCTGGTTCAGCGAGTGGCCGAATGACGTCAATCAGTATGCGTTTGAGGTCGGCTCTACCGCCGAAGTGAACGGACTCATTGTGAAGTTAGCGTCGATCAAATCCGAGATTCGACAGATTCGGCTTTCGCACCTGAAAGAGCCAAGCGGGCTCGGCTGGACGACTCGCCTTCCTAAAGGCAACAAGATTCCGATCATCTTCTCGATCGGGGACCAGTCGACCATCGACGCGTGGTACAAGTCCGTCCGGAAGCCCTTTGGCGTCATGGAATTCGTCGCTGCTCCCACCGCGGTTCCGCCGACGCTCACGATCTTTGTGCAACACGAGGCCATCCATCTCGACGAACTGCGAATCCCCGCAGGAGTTCACGTCGCGGCCGGGTACGCGCCGACCGTGTTTCACCGGTTCAATACAACCGATGAAAAGAGACGGGAGGAGGAAGCTGCCTCGGAAGAGAGCGGAGGCGCGGCGTCATCGACCGACGAGGAGTTGGATCGCCCGGCACAGGCAGCGGTCGCTCAAATCGAGGCTTTTCTAAAGAAACGCAATGGCGCGACGAAGCCGTGAATCGGCAACGTAATGGTGCGTCCCGGTGTTGGTCGGTTCCGGCTACACGGGCTCCCGTCGCGCTCGCTTAAGGGCGGGCCGCCGCGACTGGTCCTTGGGCATAAAAAATGCACCAGGAGAGTGGACAAGCTGTTCGACTCCGCTCAATTGTCCCTTCATCGTGAGGCCGACATGATCAGCCGTAGCCGTGCATTTATCTCGGCCCTTTGTCTCCTGGCGTGCGGCTACCCGGCCGGCTCCCACGCCCAGGCGGCGCAGGTCGAGCATGGGAACGTGTTCTTCGACGTTTCGCCCGACGGGGAGCAGATTGCTTTCTCCTCGGCTGACGGCGATCTCTACATTTTCGATTTGAAAGCGCGGACCGTGCGGCAGGTGACCAAGACCGAGGCCACGGAATCGGCGCCCGCGTATTCGCCGGATGGGAAGTCGCTCATTTACGTTTCCACGCCGAAGGAGGCAAAGGGCGAATCCATTTTCCGGATTATGATCGACGGGACGGACGCCACGCAGCTCACGAGCGATGCGGACGTTTTAGATTCGGGGCCGGTTTACTCGCGCGACGGCTCAAGAATTGCTTTCGCGCGGGCGCGGCGGCATCGGCCCTACAGTCTGGGCGGCTGGACGTGGGACGATTGGGACGTGTGGGTCATGGACGCCGACGGCGGCAACTTGAAACGGCTCACAGAGAAAAACCACTACGGCGTCAGTGACGTGAGGTTCGCTCCTGATGGCGTCACGCTGCTTTTTTCTGCCGAGAACGACGCCGCGAACCTGGACCTCCGTAAGCTTACTAAAAATGTCTTCGAGGTCGCCGTTGATGGCCTAGCGCCGCCGAAAACAGGCGTTCCGCAACCCACCTCGGCGAATGACTGTGCGGCTTGGGCGTCCGCTCCCGCATTTTCGCCCGATAGCAGCCAGTTAGCGATCATCTCCGATCGTGACGCGAAGTTTGACTATGACGTTGTGCTTATCGATCTCGCGTCGGGCATGCCTCGATCGCTCGGGGCGACGGCGGTCAGCGAATACAACCAACAGCCGGTGTTCGCGGCAGACGGGAAGTCGATTTATTTTTTGGCGGGCACGGAGGAGAATTGGGGGTCGCGGGCCATTTACAGTCTTTGGTCGATTGGGGTTGATGGCAAGAATGCGCGCGAGATCGCGAATAGTGAGTTGTTTACGAAGCCGAAAGAGTGGCGCGACGCCGAGTAAGGACGATGGACGGGACGCGAGGAGTGTGTAACGCCTTCAGCGTAGCGACCCCGCGAACGCGGTAACCCTGGGTGCGCCGCTAGCGCGGCGACCCTGGGCTACGGTGTTTAACCGCGTTGCGGTAGAGATGTGCGTCGCCACCGCTTTCGCGTTGGTTGATCGCACTGCCTCCGTGCGGGACGCACTTCTCGCGATTGGCGGATTCAAGGCGGGGCCGCTATACTTTCGCCCGTCGGCGTCCTGTAGAACCGGTCCGGGAGGCGGCGGGATGAGCATCAGCGATGAGTTGCAGAAGCTCGAGCAGCTTCGGCGCTCGGGCATCATCGATGAGGAGGAGTTCGCCCAGGCGAAGGCGAACATTCTGGACGGCTCTT
>JANOIK010001341.1:0-2620 GCA_031407585.1 Planctomycetota bacterium
GCCCGACGGCAGCGGCGTGATCGGCGAGGAGCATCTGGTGATCGACGGCCAGAACAACGTGTACCCCACGATCGAAGGCCCGAAGTTCTACAAGCGTAACGGCTGGTACTACCTCTTTGCCCCCGCGGGCGGCGTCAAGCCCGGGTACCAATTGGCGGCGCGGGCCAAGAGCGTGTTCGGTCCGTACGAGGTGCGCAAGGTGCTCGAACAGGGGTCGACCGCGATCAACGGCCCGCACCAGGGCGGCTGGGTCGAGACCCCCGCCGGCGAGCACTGGTTCATGCACTTCCAGGACCGCGGCGCCTACGGCCGCGTCGTGCACCTTAACCCCATGACATGGGAAGACGACTGGCCCGTGATGGGCGAGGACTACGACCGCAACGGCGTCGGCGAGCCCGTGGCGGAGCACGCAGAGCCGAAAGTCGAGGGGACCACGCCGATCGAGACGCTGCCGACGACCGACGAGTTCGACGGGACGCTCGGACTCCAGTGGCAGTGGCAGGGCAATCCGCACGACGGCTGGGCATCGTTCGACAACCGCGAAGGCTGGCTGCGGCTCGCGGGCGTGCCGCGAGGGGAAGGCGATCTCTCCGCCGCGCCGAACCAAATTCTGCAGAAGCTGCCGGCGCCAAAATTCACCGCGACGACATCGATTGAATTTGAACCGGGCAAGGCCGAAGAAGACGCACGGGCCGGCCTCGTCATTATGGGCCAAACTTACGCGGCGCTCATGGTGAGTTGCGACGGCGGAGATCTCGAGCTCACGCAACTCGTCGGCGGACGCGAGGGCGCCCCAAGCCTCGAACCGGCGCCCGAGCGCGTCGTCTCAACAGTCGACGACGTACCCGCCAAGCTCTGGCTGCGCGTTGCGGTGAAAGAGCCGGCGCGCGCCACGTTCAGCTACAGCACCGACGGCGAGCAATTTAAACCGCTCGGCGAGCCGTTCACGCTGACGCCCGGGCAATGGATCGGCGCGAAAGTCGGCGTCGTCTGCCAAGGCGAAGGGGCCACCGCCGACTTCGACTGGTTCCGCATCGAGTAGGATGGGTGCCATGCCCACGTCCGCGTGGGCATGTCTGGGCGGTAGCCCGGGGAGCATGCTCACGCGGACGAGAGCATGGCACGCGGTCGGCCCTCGCGAACTTCCCCAAATCCCGCCGCTCCTTTACCATTGGAGCTTCGTGATTTCCCGAACTCCCTGCTCCCCGCCCTCTGCTCCCCGCTCCGCCCATGTTCTCCGAAGTCCCTCAGCTCGACATCCAGAAGATCCAGCAGGAAATCCTGGATCGCTGGGAGCGCGAGGGCACGTTTGTTAAGTCCGTCGATCGCCCCGCATCGGCCGGCGCCGCAGGCAAGGCCGCACCCCCGCACGAGGTCGTCTTCTACGACGGCCCCCCGTTCCCCACCGGCGCCCCGCACCACGGCACGGTCCTGGTCTCGGTGATCAAGGATTTCATCGCCCGCTACCTCACGATGCGCGGCAACCGCGTCCCCCGCGTCTGGGGCTGGGACTGTCACGGTCTGCCCATCGAGACGGCCGTCGAGAAGCAGCTCGGCATCAGTAGCAAGAAGGAAATCGAGGACCCCGCGAAGTTCGGCGTCGCGAAGTTCAACGAGGCCTGCCGCGACCTGGTCGACAACTGCAACGACGCGTGGCGGGTCTACATCCGCGAGATGGCCCGCTGGGTCGACTACGACAACGCCTACCGCACGATGGACTTAAAGTTCATGGAGAGCGTGCTGTGGGCGTTCGCCGAGTGCTACAAACGCGACCTCATCTACCGCGACTACCGCGTGACGCCGTACTGCACGCGCTGCGAGACGAGCCTGTCGATCAGCGACACGCGCGAGAGCGACGCGACGCGCCCGCGGCAAGATCCGTCGGTGATCGTGCGGTTCAAGCTGCACGTGCCGGAGCTGCAAGGAGGGCAGGGGAGTGCGGCGCTGTCCAAGCCCACGTACGCGCTCGTGTGGACGACAACGCCCTGGACGCTTCCATCGAACCTCGCGCTCGCGGTCAACGCTGGCATCGACTACGCCACGGTGGAAACGCCGGACGCCAAGTACATCCTCGCCGCCGCGCTCTTCGCAAAACACGCCGCGCTGCTGGGCGACGACGCCAAGCAAGTGGGAACAGTAAAAGGCTCCGCGCTCGCTGGCACGGCCTACGAGCCGCTCTTTAGCTACTTCAGCGATCGGGCTGAAGAAGGCCACACCTTCCGCATCGTTCCGGCCAACTACGTCGACGTCGCCGAAGGCACGGGCATCGTGCATCTCGCCCCCGCGTTCGGCGAGGATGACTTCGTCGTCGGCAAGCAGCACAACATCCCGCCCGTGAATCCGGTCGACGCCCAAGGACGCTTCACCGCGGAGGTCCCCGACTTCGCGGGCCGGCACGTGCTGGAGGCCAATCGCGACATCATCCGCACGCTCAAGCAGATGGACGTGCTCGTCGAGCAGAAGGTCGTCGAGCACAACTACCCGCACTGCTGGCGGTGCCGCGAACCGCTGATCTACCGCGCGATGGACGCGTGGTATCTCTCGATCGCGAAGATCAAGGACGACCTGCTCCGCGCTAACCAGGCAATCACTTGGATTCCCG
Organism: Planctomycetota bacterium; assembly: GCA_031407585.1. Lineage (GTDB taxonomy): Bacteria > Planctomycetota > Planctomycetia > Pirellulales > Lacipirellulaceae > Lacipirellula. The sequence continues at coordinate 2,603 of JANOIK010001341.1, forward strand.
ACGGCGTGAAGGACGGTC
>JANOIK010001342.1:0-2033 GCA_031407585.1 Planctomycetota bacterium
GCCAGCCGATGCGCTTCTCGTCCGCGGCGATGGTGGCGTTGGCGTTGGACTTGAACCCCGGCGCGGGCATGTGAAGGAACGAGTAATGCGCCGTGTGCACCGCGCCGTCCATGGACTGCGCCCAGTTGCACTGCTGCAGGCGCTTGGTGACGTAGCGGTGCGATTCGGGCAGGACGCCGTGCTCGAGCTGCGGCAGCTCGGGCATCACCTCGCGCGGCCCGAAGTAGGCCCAGACGAGTTCGCCGTACTCGCGCGTGGGATAGGCCTTGATGGAGATCTTGCCGCGCATGCCGGCGTCCGGATCGACGTTCGGCATGTCCACGCACTTGCCCTCGACGTCGTACTTCCAGCCGTGGTGGACGCAGCGCAGGCCGCATTCTTCGTTACGGCCGAAGAAAAGATTGCTGCCGCGGTGCGCGCAGCGCGGCTCGACCAGGCCTACCTTGCCGTTCGTGTCGCGAAAGGCGACCAGCTCCTCGCCCATGGCCTTGACGCGGATCGGCGGGCTGTCGGGAGCGGGCAAGTCGCGCGAGAGGGCAACGGGAAGCCAATAGCGCCGGAAGTATTCGCCCATCGGGGTGCCCGCGTTGGTGCGAACGAGGATTTCGTTGTCGACGGCGCTGAGCATGGGGGGATTCTACTTACCGCGCGATGCCTTGGTTAAAACGTTGGCAGCAATCAATTCGTCCCGGGTTGGATGCCACATCTGGTCCGGCGGCGTTTGTCCCACCCGGTGCACGAAAGACTCTGTCAATCCGGCGGCACGATAGGTATCGAGCATGGTTTGCGTGATTTTTCGCTGCTCGTCGGCGTCGATCCCGGCGTAGGCGGGTCGATGGAAGCCGATGCGCGCGCCGGGCGCAGCGAGACGGTTCCTGCCGGCCAGGAAGACATTCGTGCAAGCGCTCGAGCATTGTTTCTCGACGCGGGTGTCGAGATCGCGGGAGCGGATTGTTTGCGCAAGCTGATTCGCCTCGCGCAACCGGCCGCCGTTCGAGTCCAGGACCAGCACCTTCGCCGCGGGAGTCGCGTCGAGAATCTTCGTTACTTCCGCCGCCGAACCCGCGCCGAATGCGCCCGACACCGTCACGCTCTTGCCGTCGGCGGATACCTTGATCTCGGCCTCGCCCACGGGATCGCGGCCGAGGACGATGAGGCTGTAATCCTTAACCTGGGGGAAAATGCTGGTAGCGAGGTCGCTGGCCATGTAGATCAGGCCGCAAACAATCGTGAACTTGGCCGCTCCCGACCACGCTGATGCATCACGATCAGCCGAACGCCAGATTCCTACAACCACCCAAGCCCAAACCGCGACGAGAACAGGGAATGCCGCCAGGCTTGCCAGCGCGATGAATCGCAGCGAAGACTCCGACTTCTCGATACCGGCGTGGACGCCTGTCAGCGCAAGATAGATGGCAGCCAGAAGCAGGCCGCCGTTGATCCAGTAGGAAACCGGCAGCGAAAGCTGGCCGCGCCAGTGGCGGACGACATAGTTTGGCAACATGCTTGGCCGCTCAGCCGGTGCCTGCCCCGCGCCCGGCAACACGGCTCCGATGGGAACATTCGGCACAAGCGGAAGCTCGTTGCGCTCCCATGCCAACGAGGCTGGAGGCTTTCTGCATGGATGCATTCTACAAACGAAATCCTGCGTCCCCGCCTGAAACCGCGGGGACGACGCTACATTTCAATAGACGACTTCCGGCCGCTCGACCGGCATGTCGTCCATCGTGACATCGGACACGCGGATCAATTGGCAGCCACGATTGTCAACAGCCGGAGGTGTCCCACCGAACAGAAGTCCCGCCGCGCGGGGGCAACAATCGACCAACTCGAGGAGCCTAACGATGCTCAAAGCCCACCAGACATGGACAGTCCTGCCGCACGGCGAACTGACCGAGATCGACCCGAACCTCCTGACGGTGACCGGCAGCATCCGCATGCCGTTCACGGAAATGCCGCGCCGCATGACGGTGGCGCGGATCTCGGGCGAACGACTGGTGGTGTTCAACCCCATCGCGCTAGACGAAGACGGC
>JANOIK010000001.1:0-4543 GCA_031407585.1 Planctomycetota bacterium
TCCACGACGATGCCGCCGCCGATGCCCGTACCCATCGTGAACAACACCAGGCTGCGGTACTGCCGCGCGGCGCCAGCCCAGAACTCACCGCACGCCGCCGCGTTGGCGTCGTTGGCAAACGTCACCGGCAAGCCGCACGCCGCGGAGACAAGATCGCGAATCGGAGCATCATGCCAGTGCGGTAGGTTCCCCGGATCGAGCAACGTCCCCGCGGGGATGTTCATCGGCCCGGGCGTCGCGAGACCGGCGCGAGCGATGGCCGACGCCGAAACGCCCGCCTCGGCAAACAACTCCCGCACAGTAGCGCCCACACGCCGAGCCGCGTCCTCAGGCCCGCGCTCCTCGTCCGTGGGAATCGAACGATACGCCAGCGTCGCGTCGGCGCCATCCACGACGCCGATCTTGATGTTCGTCCCGCCCACATCAATGCCCACGTACGCGGCCGCGGCCGCCGCCCCCCGCGCAGGGGCCGGCGGCTCCACCGGATCATGAGCGGGGCGCATCTTGGACATCACAGCCATCGCAAACCAACACCGCCGTAGCGTGCGTCGTCGTAAAGTGTGTAATCGCACCAGTCTACGGAAAAACCACCCCCCTCGCAATTCAAGCCTCCGCACTCATCCCCCTCCCTCGAAGGAGCAACGAGCCCATTGCATCGCCCCTCTCACGCCTCGAACTCCCATCCGCGTAAATCCGTTTAATCCGCGTTCATCCGCGGCCAATTCCCCGCCCCTTCATCTCGCGGAGCGAGATGCCTACTCTCCCCCTGCGTACAATTCGCCATGAAACGCACAACCCCCTACGCCTCCTGGTTCCTCACCGCCGGTTCTTTCCCCGGCGCCGGCGATGCCCCCACCCAACCGGCCCGGCCCGAGGGCAACGACCCCGCTGCCGCGAACGACCTCGAACTCCTCGACGCCTACTCGCGAGCCGTCGTCAGCGTCGTCGACGGCCTCGGCCCCGCCGTCATCTGCGTCGAAGGCCCGCGCGGCGAAACCCGCGGCGGGCAGGGCTCAGGCGTTCTGCTCACCCCCGATGGCTACGCTCTCACCAACAGCCACGTCGCGGGCGGTCGCCGGCAGCTCACCGCCGTGACCGAAGACGGCGACCGGCTCGATGCCGAGCTTGTGGGCGACGACCCCCACTCCGACCTCGCGCTCGTCCGCCTCGCCGCCCGCGACCTCCCTTTCGCCGAACTCGGCGACAGCGATGCCCTCCGCGTCGGCCAGCTCGTCATCGCCATGGGCAACCCGCTCGGCTTCCGCTCGACCGTGTCTACCGGCGTCGTCAGCGCCACCGGCCGAGCGATGCGCGGCATCGGCGGCCGGCTCATCGAAAATATCGTGCAGCACACGGCGCCGCTCAACCCCGGCAACTCCGGCGGCCCGCTCGTCGACACGCGCGGCCACGTCGTGGGCGTCAACACGGCCATCATCGCCATGGCCCAAGGCCTCGGCTTCGCCGTCCCCGCGAACACCGCCCGCTGGGTCGTCGGCGAACTGCTCGCCCACGGACAAGTCCGCCGCCGCTGGCTGGGAATCGCGGGCACGACCGTCGCCCTGCCGCGCACGCTCGTCCGCGAGCTCGATCTCGTCGCCGACGAAGCAATCGCCGTGATCGAAGTCGCCGCCGGCAGCCCCGCGATGCGTGCGGGTCTGAAAGCGGACGACGTCATCATCTCCGCCGCAGGCCGCGTAACCACCAACGTCGACGAACTAACCCGCATCATCGGCCTCTCGCCCGCGAGCGAAGCGATCACCCTCGAGATCCTCCGCGACGAGCGCATTGTCGAAATCACCGTCGAAGCATCGTGACGGACGCATGGCTTGATCCCCCTCCCCCGTTAGCCGCGACGCGCAGGTCCGCCGCAGCGGAGCGCGTCCCCCGCGTGCCATGCTCTCGTCTGCGTGAGCATGTTCCGTGGCCCTCAAACCGGACATGCTTACGCAGACGAAAGCATGCCACCCAGACCGATGGGCCGCTGCAGGGAGCGCGCGTCCGAAGATAATAGCCCTGGCATTCATGCCAGGGTAAACCGGCGGCAATCGACGTTCAGGCCCGTTCACGGGCCTTGTATGATCGCCGCCTGCTAGGGCGGTAGTCCTCGCCGTAAGCGCCGAAGCGGAGCGCGTGCCCCACACGACGCATCGCGATGCCAATCCACCCGACCAACCGCGGATTACACGGATTTCGCGGATCGGAATTAAGGACGCACCGCCTTAAGCGGCTTTGCATGAACGCGCTTGAGCGTTTTCGTCACAGGATCGACCATGACCCCTGTATTCTCCAAAGCGACGACGCCAAGAATCGGCTCGGCATTGGCCGGACCAAGAATGATCTGCGCGACCGTCTCAAACCCCAAAAACGAAATGCGCGCAAACCCATACTCGTACTCCACCGGCTGCCCATCCGCCAACTCGTAAATCGCACGGCCTTCAGGCGTGACGCCGGAAGCGAGAAGCGAATCGCGCGGCGCCATGCAGTCGATGGCGCCCGTGTCGACGAGAAACTCAGCCTCGAAGGGCGTACCCTGCTTGGCGAGGTCTCGAATCGTCGTTGTTACGTGGGTGACTTCCAAATTCAGCGATATTGTCGTCGGCGACGCTAGTTTGAGTTTGTTCACAACTAGAATAGCGTCGTCTGCCCATTCATTGACTCAACCGGCAAATCCTGAAATCGTAGACCCGAGTCTTCGGCGTACTGCAGGTCGCGTTCGATAGCAACCCAGCGACGGCCCATCGACTCGGCAACCCAGCCCGTCGTGTTCGACCCGGCGAACGGGTCTAGCACCGTGTCGCCAAGCGTCGTCAGCATCTTGATAAAGAACTGCGGCAGCGCTGCCGGGAACCTCGCAGGGTGAATCTTGTGGCCCCGTCGCTTGGATTCCTTGATATAGTAGCTATTGCTTTCGTTATTGCCGCACTCAATTAGGTTTGGCGGAATAGAGCCGCCCTTGTCGGCAGCAAACGTACTTTTGATGTTATGACCCGATGGCCGTTTTGTGGTCTTAACCCCTCGCTTAATTAGCCGTTTCATGTCCGCGCTGTACTCTTGCAGCACTTGTGCGTTGTCGGCCTTAGGATTCGGCGTCGGCGACAACCAAAAAATGTATTCCACCGAATCCTTGACCCGGATTCGTCGGACGTTGACCCACTCAGCGGGCGCAGGCATCTTCGCCGGGTTATACCAGAAGAATTCTTGACAGAGATTGAAGCCTATTCGGTCGCACAACGCTAGCAAGAGCCGAAAGTGGTACAGCGACCGCAGTGGAGCGCCAGGCGTCCACGCGCCACCGACGTTCAAGACGAAACTGCCGTCCGGCTTCAGGATGCGCTTTATCTCTTCCGCGAATGGCAGGAACCACTCCACGTACTCAGACTGGTCCGCGTTGCCATACTCCTTCTTGAAGTGAAGAGCGTAGGGCGGGGAAGTTAGAACCAGGTCAATGCTGCCGGACGGAAGCGAACGCATGTAGGCAAGACTGTCGGCACAGTACGCTTCGCCTAACTCGGTTGAGTAGATGGGCTGCATGGCGGATCATCGTAGTGGGCGAGCAACTCGGACAAGTCAGCATACCACGGAAGCATCTCGGAAGCACCCACCAACGGAACCCGATGAAAGACCGCGAGTTTGTGAGAGTGCGTTGAGTGGCAAGTTAAGTCGATCGTTCTTGCGAAGCGAAAGTCGGCCCAGTTTCCCGTTTTCTTTCCAAGACAAACGCCAAGAATCTGAAAGTGGCTCACGTCATAGAAGCGTGAAGTCTTGTCTTCATTCGACGTGCGAGTTTTCTGAATCTCCGCGCGGTACGCAACCACTTGTCCCTTGCGTCGGTAGTCTACGCCGCCCTTTGCGGTGCTGTCGCGGATATTCTTGCACTCGGCTCGGATCGGCGAATCGTGACTAGGAAGCCAGATTGAGAAGTCTGGGACGTTGTCTTGATCGTGTTCCTCGAAACGCATTCCAAGCGCAGCGATGTGCTTGCGCATGTGATACTCAGCAATCGCACCTTCAACTGCGACTCGTAGGCGAAAGCGCGACGCAATCGCGTCCAGCAACTCAGTTGCGGAAAGACCGTATCGCGTTTCGAACTGGTGTTTTGCCACGTCCTGCTACGTCGGCAGCAGGATGGGAAAACGATAATGGCGTATCGATTGTAACGGTTAAGTCGAACGCGATAAGCCTCTTGGTTCCATTTTCCAACTCTTTCCTTCCTCCCCGCCTGCCATTGATTGAAATACATCACGGCAAAATCTCTCACGTGTACACTAGTCCCCGAGCGCGAGACATGGTACGATACACCCGTACAAAAACCTACACGTTCTTTGACAACCTAACCACTCGCCATAAGCCGCGCCCTCCTTACGGCCACAGCGTCTTTGCGTTTTTACGGAACTTGCACGCGCCCACGACCGCGCTGCGACCAATATTCGACGAATTTTGGTCGCCGCGAGAGCGCCGGGCTTCCGTGTTTCCTCGAGTGGGATCGTTCCGTAACGTGCCAATATTATGGGATTTTGAACGCAACGCGTGGATTTCCCCGAAA
>JANOIK010000023.1:0-4975 GCA_031407585.1 Planctomycetota bacterium
CCCCAGCCCGCCGTTGTTCCCGTGGTTGGCGTACATCGCCAGGTAACGGCCGTCGGGCAGCACCAGCAGCGAGCCGTTGTTGTGGTCGTCGTTCTGAATCGTGGGGTTCCCGCCCTGCAGGTTGGAAAGCTGCGTTCGCACGCGCCGACCCGTGGCGGGGTTGAAGTTGACGACGTCGACGTCGGCCGGCGATCCCCCCACCGTCGGCGAGAAGCCGACCGAGTTCACCAGCACGCGCCCGTTGTTGGGGTCGACGATTGCCCGCTCGTCCGAATACCAAGTCCAAGCGCCGTCCCCGTCGAACTGAATCAGGTTGCCGTGCACCAGCCCCGAAAGAGTCTCCGGCGGCGGCGGCGGCTGCAGGCTCGCGGTGAAGGCGTCGAACGCCACGTTCCGCGCCGTGGGGCCGGCCCCGCCGACGCGCTCGGCGTGCAGCGTGATTCGCAACTTCGCGGCAGTGGTCGGCACCACGGCCGCGGACAGATTCTGCACCAACTGCCAGCCCCCGCCGATCGTGGTTTGGGCCGAGTAACCCGATCCGACCAGCGCGTTGCCGGCGTCGAGAAAATCGTAGGAGACTCTCCCGAGGTCCGTGGTGTCGTTTTGGAAAAAGGAGTACGACAGCCCAAGTTGAAGCCCTCCCGCGCCGATCTGCGCCGCATACGGCGACAGGTCGACGTCCTGGCGAATCGACGCCATGTAAGCGGCCCCGCCCACCAGCGAGTTGGCGTTCGGTAGCCCCGAATACTGCCGACTGGCGGACGCAAACTGCGGACTGAGGTAGCCGGCGGCCGGGTCGGCCCCGCCCGCACTCGAGGTGCCAATCCATAGAGCATTGGTCACCGCGGTCCAGCCGCTGGGAACTTGCAACGGCGAGCCCGTTTCGAAGCTCGGGTTAGCGATCGTCAGGGGGATCTGCGCCGCCGCCGGCGAAGCAAGCACCGCGGCAAGAACCATTGAAAGAGTTGCTCGTCGTCGCATGAATTCGCCGTCGCATCAAGGTGTCTGGGGGTCGTGTTCCGAAGCGGTCGACACGACGGGGAGGCACGGAAGCCGCAGCCCTCCAGGCCGGCGGCAAATCAACTTGCCATGCCGCCCTGCTGACGCCAACAAGAGAATGTTCCGAAGCGCGGCCCGCCAAAAAGGCCACGCCAATGGCGCTGCGCACCAACCCCCTCAACTGACTTTACCCAAAGAGAGGGGAGTCCCCGTGACGAGATCGCGCAAAAAAACGTCTCTGTGGCGCTATCCCCGGGCGCCATGTCCTCGTCCGCGCGGACATACTCTCCGTGCGCTACGCATGCCGACGAAGACGGCGACATCCCACGACTCGGCCCGCCGCCGCGGCCACGAGCAACAGCACGCCCGAAGCCGGTTCGGGCACGGGCGCCTGCGACCCGAGAACCTGCGGCGAACCCGTCCCCAAATACCGTTGCCACACTAGCAAGTCGTCGCCATCCGAAACGCCGTTGTCGATATCTTCGCGCCATTGGTCGAGGTCGGCCGCGTCGACCACGCCGTTGGAATCGAAATCCCCCGGCCCCGCCGCGAAGAACACATTCGACTGCAAGCCCGACGCCAGACTGTTGGCCTCGATCAGATCGGACAGCCGCAGCGACTCCAGATCGATGATCGACGCGATCTCCGGCCGTAGCACGCCGCCCGCGTAAAGGCCGAGCGCGTCGCTCAGAAAGAACAGCCGATCGCCGTCGCGCGTGCGCTGGAACTGATTGCCCAGGATCACGCTGATCAGCCGGCCCACGCTGGCGCCGGGAAGATGGTCTTCGGCCAGCGCCCCGACCCACGGATCGATGTTGTTGATGTTCCCGTACACGGCTTGCAAGGCCGCCGCCAAACTCGCGTCCGAAGTGATTTGGTTGAATTGGGTAAACGGGGACGCCGCCTCGTAGCTGGTGCGCAAGAGGTTGTAGTTCGGCAAGCCATGATCGCGGCCGCGCTGGATGTTGAGCGCCGCGAGGTCCAGCCCGCCCGCTCCCGGGGGACCGAACAAGAAATTTCGCACGTCGTCGATCAAATGCACGTCGACTTCCTGCGACACTTGGCGGGCCGCGCCCTGCAGCAGCGCGTCGACCTTCGTGGGGTCGCCCGCCAGCACGCTGGGGTTGAAGAACGCGTTGCGCAACTGCAGCGAACCCGTCGACGCGTCCTCCGCCGCCAGTTGGAGATTCAGCGACAGCGTGCTGTGCCCGAAGCGATACGCCGCGTGAGCGAACGAGTTGGTGATCGAGGCGTCCCACGTCCCGAAGTACGCGTAGTCCTCCGCCGTCGGCGCCGTCGGTCCCATGAGCGCCGGCAAAAACTCGCGGTACGTGATGATCTGCATCTCGGCGCCCACGATCTTCCGCGCCAGTTGGTACTGCTGCTCCGCGCCCAACTCGGGCTGCTGCACCGCGATGCGGTCGACCAGCCGATTGTGCTCGCGGGCGAACACCGTGTGCAGCGACGTGAGCAGCACATTCTCGTTGGCCCGCACATCGCCGGCGACAAACATCGACTCGTCCGTGAACGGTCCGTCGTTGTCATTCGGCAGCCCCATCGTGTTGAGCGGCAACAGCCCCGCGGCATCGAGCGTGAGCTTGGCGCCCAGCCCGCCGCCTGTCCGCAGCGCCGCGGCGCGGGTGGCGTTCGATCCATACACGTGCGAGGCGTCGATAAAGCTCGTCACCTCGTTCACCTGCTCGCGCGGCGAAGTCGGCAATTTCGGAACCCAGTTCGACCGCACGAACGGAATCGGATTCGGCCCCAACGGGTCGCCAGGGTCGTTGATCGCGATGGGCACGTAGCCGTTGGCCACGGCGCCGTTGCTGGAGGTCGACAGGCTCATGTCGTGATCCAGAAACTGCCCCCACGCCCAGACGTAGTCGCTCAGCCCGCGCGCGCTCGGCAGGGAACCCGTCTGCGCCGAAATCGCGTTAGAGATCGTCCGCGCGTTGGGCCGCTGCGCGTCCGAAAGCATCGCGCCGGCGCCGTTCGCGTAGAACGGCTGGTACGCGATGCGCACGACGGGCGTGTTGGCCGCCCCGCGATTGGGAGTAGCCACGTTGTTGCCCGTGCCGTCGAGCGACCGATCCTCGGCCCGCGAAGCAGCGGCCACGCACAGGCAACACGCCGCCATCCCGAGAGCGAGCGCCATCCCCCGAAGCAATTTCACAGATGTCGTCACGTCGATGAGGTCCAATCAGTACAAACGCCTCTAGCCAGAGGCCGCACCTTGAGTGTACCAGACGACTCAATGACTTGGCCCGTCCGCAACCACGTTTCCACGGATGCGGCACAAAACCCCTGGCTCCGGCGCCGTATTGCGCGAGCCTCGTTCGTTCGTCGCTTACAGCAGTCTTCGACGGCGAAAGCCCAAGCCCGCCAGCGCAACGCTCAGCAAGACCGCGGTCGATGGCTCAGGGATCACGCGATACAGATACACGCCGCCGGTTCTGTCGGAAACAACGAGTGAATGTCCATCCATCGCCATCGCAATGCCAAATCCAAAGTCGTCGGCATGCGGCGCGGGAAGACGGAGAAGTTGTGTTGGCGCCAAGACGTTGGACACATCGTGAAAATAGATGGCGCCTTGCGCCGCGTCCCCTTCGTTAAACGCCGCCGCGATCGCCAGGTCCCCCTGCAGTTCCAGCCAGCGACCGAACGGGGGAACGTTTCCGCCAAACGCCGGTATGACGCGACCATACTCGCGCTGCTTGATGTTGTTCCAATCACTGAAGTCGAACGCCCACACCGCCCCGTCCGCCGCGCCGGCAGGATTGGTGGGGCCTGGGTCCGATCTCACTTCGACCACCGCCGTCGTGCCGCTGATCGACACGCGCCCGCCGAACGCTCTGTAGTTGGGTGCGTCGGTGGGCGCCAGCCGCTTGTGCTGGATCGAAGCCAGATTGCTAAGGTCGTACAGATGGGCCGAGCCTGCGTCATTGAACGGCGTGTCCTCATTGGACTGGCTAACGATCGCGTAGTTACCGCTCAGGCTCACCGCGTTCGCGTAGCCGAAGTCACCGAGCGGAGAGGGAATCTTCGTTTGCACGAGGTTGTCGGGGTCCGAGAAGTCGATGAGATAGGCTGCGGGCGGCAAGCTGCTTGCCGAGAATTTCGGCGCCCCGACCAGGAGCCGATTGCCGTCGACCGACATCGAGAAGCCAAAATAATTGTTAGGCGCCGAGTCGAACGCCGCGATCTTGCGCTCGACAACGTTGTTCGGGTCAGAGATGTCGTACATATAGACAGCGCCCGTGGAGCCGCCGTCGCCCCAGGCGCCCACAAAGACATAGTTCCCCGAGATCGCAACTCCGTCTCCGAACTCATTGCCCGCCGAATTGTCCGACGCGTGAAGCGCGTGTTTCAGCACGATATTGTTGGGATCCGAAAAGTCGTACACATACGCTGTGCCGCCCGGAGCACCGACGCGATACCTGCCAGCGCCCACGACGGCTAAAGAACCCGAGACGTCCACGCGCCGCTCGAACGAGTTGCCGCCCCCGCCGAACTGCGTGCCGGCCGGCAACGCAGGAGGATTAAACGTCCCCACGAGTTGCACCCCAAACGGTGGAAGGGCGACGCATTCGTGTACGCCGCCGTGTACTAATGCCGCGCAGACCAAGACCGCTGCAATGCCTGTCTTCATGAGCTCTGCTCCCAGAACGAGTGATTAGCCCCGCCCCCGGCCAACCTGGCCCCGCCAACGCCTCTCAAGGACGAGTAAGTCGGATTCTACTTGAGCGGCTCATCCCCGTCGAATTCTTGGCGTTTCGGACGAAAATTCGACGACGGCGAGCTTCTCAAGTAGAATCCGACTTACTCGTCCTTGAGAGGCGTGGGCTGGCCAGGTTGGCGGGGCCGGGTTTGGGCACTTTCTTACGGAGCAGAGCTCATGAAGACAAGCATTGCGGCGGTCTCAGTTTGCGCGGCGCTCGCGCTGGCGCATGGCGATGTCAAGGAATGCGTCGCACTC
>JANOIK010000031.1:0-11692 GCA_031407585.1 Planctomycetota bacterium
ATGCGTTTGGTCAACTGGGCCGGGTCGTCCGGCTCCAGGTCGAACTCGGCGCTGAGGATCACCAGTTCGTCCAGGCTGCTCTGGCGGTAGGCGAAAACCAGATCCTCGCGATTCCGGTGTGCCTGGTCGCCGGCCCGAGTCATGACGGTCGCCCGGCTGGCCCACTGGCCGATATCGCCGCCGCGGCTGCCACTGTTCCCGTGCAATGCTCCGCCGACGGTTCCGGGAATGCCCACCAGGGGCTCGAGGCCCGCCAGCCCCGCCCGCACCGTTTCGCTGATCGCATGGGCCAGCTTCACGCCGCCGCCGGCCGTCACGTGGGACCCGGTAATGCGAATCTGGGAGAATGCCGGGCTGGTGAGGCTGATGACCATGCCGGCCACGCCCTCGTCCCGCACGAGCACGTTCGAGCCTCCGCCCAGCAGGCGAATCGGCACATTCTCGTTGCGGCAACGACGAACCAGGGCCGCCAATTCGTCCACCGAATTGGGCTCGGCAAAGAACTCGGCGGGACCGCCGAGCCGCAGCCAAGTCCGCTGTGCTAGCGGCTCGGTTTGCCGGACGATTTTTTCAAAGCCACTAACCAGCGTCATGGCGGCGTATTTCCCTGGACGAGCAGGCACTCATGGTGACTTGTTTGGGGCCGTCCGTCAATTCGCGCCGCGGCGAATCGGCGGTTTTCCCGCGAAACAGGGCCCAGACGCCGGGGGGCGGCGCAGCCCTGAATTATGCGCTCTATCCGTGCCGGCGCCGGCAGAATCACCGCCATTGCCGCAACACTTCGTAGGCCGCCACCGCCACGCTGTTGGAAAGATTGAGACTGCGGACCTCCGGCCGGGTGGGAATTCTCAGGGACTGCTGCTGGCGCTCGTGGAGCAACTCGTCCGGCAGCCCTCGCGATTCGCACCCAAAAACGAGCGCGTCGCCCGGCGAATACACGGGTTCGCTGTAGGCTCGCTCGGCCCGCTTCGTGAAGTACCAGTGCCGCTCCGCGGGCAAATGGGAAAGCAGTTCCTGCCAGTCGTCGACCACCTGCCAGGCGAGATGCTGCCAGTAGTCCAGCCCGGCTCTGCGGAGATAATAATCGTCGACGCGAAACCCCAGCGGGCGCACGAGCCACAGTTTGGCCCCGACGGCCACGCAGGTCCGCCCCACGCTGCCGGTGTTGTACGGGATCTCCGGATTGTGGAGCACCACGTGAAATCGTTCTTTGTCCTGCTGATCCATTCCGGAAATGCCCCCTACAGACTCGGCCGCTGAAACAGCATAATACGGCTCTTGCCCTCCAGGTAGGCTCGCGACGAAGCCCGTCGGCACGCCGCTCCACCGCTCGACCTCAACCCACGCACCTTGCTATGCCCATTGGTTTCGGAATTGTCGGCGCCGGGATGATCAGCCGGTTTCACGCCAAAGCGCTCGCGGATGTTCGCGGGGCGAAGCTCGTCGCCTGCGCCGACACGGCGCCGGGCCGCGCCGAGGCCTTCGCCAAGGAATTCGGCGGCCGCGGCTACGACACGGTCGAAGGGATGCTCGCCGACCCGACGGTCGAAGTGGTGACCATCGCCACTCCCAGCGGCGCCCACATGGATCCGGGCGTCGCGGCCGCAAAGGCGGGCAAGCACGTCATCGTCGAGAAGCCGCTCGAGGTCACGCTCAAGAAGTGCGACCGCATCATCGAGGCCTGCGACAAGGCCGGCGTGAAGCTAGGCACGATTTTTCCCTCGCGGTTCCACGATTCGTCCAAAACGATGAAGCAGGCCGTCGATGCCGGCCGCTTTGGCCGCCTGACGCTGGGCGACGCCTACGTGAAGTGGTACCGCACGCAACAGTACTACGACAGCGGCGCCTGGCGCGGTACCTGGGCCCTCGACGGCGGCGGCGCCCTCATGAATCAGGCCATTCACACCGTCGACCTGCTCGCGTGGCTCATGGGCCCGGTCGTCGAAGTGCAAGCCAACACGGCGACACTCGCCCATGAGCGCATCGAGGTGGAGGACGTCGCCGTCGCCACGCTGAAGTTCGCCAACGGCGCCCTCGGCATTATCGAGGCGACTACCGCCGCGTTCCCTGGGTATCTCAAGCGCATCGAACTGCATGGCTCCAATGGCTCGGCCGTGCTCGAGGAAGAGGATCTCAAGCACTGGGACTTCGCCCAGAAGAATCGCAGTGACGCGACTGTGCTGCGCAACATGGCCATGAGCAAAAGCACCGGCGGCGGCGCCGCCGACCCCTCGGCCATCGGCCATCACGGCCACGCGATGCTGTTCCAGGATTTTGTCGACGCGATTCGCAAGGACCGCGCCCCGGCGGTCGACGGCCGCGAAGGCCGCAAGAGCGTTGAGATCATCCTGGCGATCTACAAGGCCGCCCAAACCGGCAAAAAGGTGACGCTGCCGCTAGCAAGCGATCCGAAGCTGGCGTAACGAGAAATGTGGCCTCGCTCCGAGCTGTGAAGTAGAATTGGGATATTCGGCGGTTCCCAATTTCGTGCGAGTTGAAATGACGCTCGATCGCATCACATTTGACGAAGAAATCATGGGCGGCCGCGCGTGCATCCGCGGCATGCGCATCCCGGTCAGCGTCATTTTGAAGCTCATGGCCGGCGGCATGACCGACGAGCAGATTCTCGCCGACTACTCAGACTTGGAGCAGCCCGACCTCGATCAATCGATTCAGTACGCCGCTTTGCTCGCCGACGAGCAATTGGCCGTCAGGACCGGTTGAATGAAGCTGCTTCTTGACATGGGAGTTTCGCCGCGCACGGCCGAATTCCTGTGTGGGCAGCAGCACGACGCCGTTCATTTACGGGATCGTGGACTTCAGCGATTGCCGGATCCAGACATTGTCACGCTCGCTGTCGCCGAATCTCGGGTAGTCGTGACATTCGATCTCGGCTTCTCGCGGATTCTGGCTCTGCAACAACTCGCGCAGCCATCGATGATTCTATTCCGGCTGGAGCGTTTTAAGACGAACGACGTCAACCACTTGCTGCTGTCGCTGCTGGAAAAGTTCGAATTGGATCTGCTTGCTGGCGCCGTGCTCGTCGTCGATCCTCGAGGAACGCGGCTCAGAAAGCTTCCGATCCTCTGAATGGTCGCGGCGAAGTCGGCCTTTTGGCGGCGCCCGCTTTTCGCCACAATACGCCGCGATTCCAAGGAAGGAACCAGCGTCGCCGTGCCTCGCCTGCAGCCGATCGTCGATTATGCCGCGTACGTGGCCGTGCGCGTCTCGATGGCGTTCATCCAGGCGCTGTCGCTGGAAACGTGCCATGCTTGGTCGCGGCGGCTCGCGTGGATGTTGTGGCACGTGGTGCGATTGCGCCGCACGATTGTCGACGAGAATCTCAGCATCGCCTTTCCCAGTGCGACGCCGGCCGAGCGTGCCGCGATCGCCCTCGGCATGTGGGAGCACCTGCTGCTCATGATCGCCGAGATCGCGCATGCCCCGCGGAAGGTGCATCGCACGAACTGGCGCCGCCACTCGCGCATCCCGGACATGGAGCTCATGGCCCGCCGGCTGTTGGCACCCCGGCCGGTGGTGATGATCTCGGGCCACCTCGGCAACTTCGAGATGGGCGGCTACATGCTGGGCCTGCACGGCTTCCCCACGCATACGATCGCCCGCACGCTCGACAACCCGTATCTCGACCGCTGGATCAACCGCTTTCGCGCCGCCACCGGGCAGTACATGCTCGCGAAGGAAGGCAGTAGCCGCGAGATCGACGCTCTGCTCAAATCCGGCGGCACGCTTGCGTTGCTCGGCGACCAGCACGCGGGAAAGGCGGGCTGCTGGGTCGATTTCTTCGGCAAGCCGGCCTCGACGCACAAGGCCGTCGCACTCTTTACCCTCGGCGCCGAGGCGCCCACAGCGGCCGTGGCCATGCTGCGCGTCGGCGGGCCGATGCATTTTGAGATGTGCGTGGCGGACCTGGTCGATCCACGGGATCCCGGGTTTCCTCTCGGCACGATTCCGCTGGTTACCCAGTGGTACACGCACCAGCTGGAAGAATTGATCCGAGCGACGCCCCATCAATATTGGTGGTTGCACCGCCGCTGGCGCGAGCCGGCGAAAATGGTCCGCCTCACGTCCAAACGCCGGCGGCTGAAAGCGGCGGCATAAGGTCCAGAAGAGGCTGTCACCCGAGGCGGCAACTTGTCGCCCAACCGCTCCGTGCCATAATCACGGCTTGCGCGCCGCTTTGCCCGTTCGTCCCGCCGCAGGTTCGTGGTGTACCGTTTTCGTCCGTTTCTGAATTCCGACCCGCCGCATCTGGCCGCCATTTGGCGCGGCCAGCCGCCGCAGCGCGGGTTGCTGCAACCGGTCACCGCGCCGCTGCTCGAGTACGGCGTCTTCTCGAAGCTGCACTTCGATCGGCACGGACTCATCGTTGCTTTGAAGGACGAGCGGCCCGTTGGCTTCGTGCACGCCGGATTCGGCCCCAGCGAGGACGGTCTATCGCTCGACACCAGCATGGGCACGACGCAAATCCTCATGGTCGAGCCCGCCGAGCGCGAGACATCGCTGGCCGACGAACTGCTCGCCCACAGCGAGAACTATCTCCGCAGTCGGGGCGCCACAGTCATCTACGCCGGCGGAATCAATCCGCTCAACTCGTTTTACCTCGGCCTGTACGGCGGCAGCGAGATTCCCGGCGTGCTGCAATCGGACTCTCTCTTCCAGGCGGCCAGTCTGCGCGGCGGTTACCGCGAGATCGACCGCGTGCGCATCCTGCAGTGCGACCTCGCCCGCGTGCGCCCGCCCGTGTCGCGCGAGCTGCGGCTCATCAAGCGCACGATGCAGGCAGTCGAGTTGATCGACCCCGCGCCCGACACGTGGTGGGAAGCGTGCGTTTGGGGTTCGCTGCAACGCGATGTGTTTCAACTGGTCGAAACGGGAACGGGCAAGATCGTGGCCTGGGCCGCCTTCTGGGACATGCAGCCGCTCTCCGCCGGGTGGGGAATGAGCACCGCAGGCTTGTTCGAGCTGTTCGTCCCGCCGGAACTGCGCCGCCATGGCTACGCGAGCTACCTCATCGGCGAAGCGATTCGCGTGTTGCGCCGCCGCGGAATTGCTACGATCGAGGCCCAAACGATGGCGTCGAACGACGCGGCCACGGCCTACTACATGAAGCTAGGCTTCACCGAAATCGACCACGGCATCATCTTCCGCAAGGATGCCGCATCGTAATCGCAGCGCTTAACGGACAGGATAACAGGATTGGCAGGATTAACAGGATAGGACGGCGGATTGAATGGCCCGGTTGCGATACACGCTGGACGAAGCCCGAGCAGAAGCGGAGTTGCTCGCCAAAGCTCACGTTGCGAGCTTACCGTACGGCGCAGATTTCTACCTCTTCAACGCGCAGCCATCGCTGCGCCACAAGAGCAACTCGTCGAAGCACCCGGTGGTCTGGTCGGTAACATTCTTACCTCAGCCGGAGGAAGGCACCACCCTTGATGGTGGGGAGCTCACGTTCGACGTCGACCTCGAAACCAAAACAGTGACGCACTGGACGTACTGATTACTCCGGCATCCTGTCGATCCTCTTCCCAATCCTGTTATCCTGTCAATTCGACTATCCTCGCGCCAATGCGTCGCTCTGCTGCACAAATTCGTCGCCCGACCATTGATCGTCGGCGCGAATCATCTTCTTCGCGTCGTGCTTCGCCTTCGCGGCCGCCCGAGCTTCGGCCTGGCGCTTCACCAGGTCGAAATGCGTTGTGAAATACTGCACGCTGTGCCCGCGGAAGTCGGCAAGCGTTTCGAACTTGTGTTGCTCCATGAATTTCAGCAGATCGTCGCACATCGCATGAATCATGGGGTAGCCGTGCTTCATCACGCCCGTGCAAACCTGCACCGTGTCGGCGCCGAGCAAGATGAACTGGGCCGCGTCGCCGCCCGTCTCGCACCCGCCGATGCCGCTGAGGCTGCGGCCGGGGAACTCCGCGCGGATTAGCTTCGCGATCTCCATGACCATTCGCAGCGCGATCGGCAGCACCGCTCGGCAGGAATACCCGCCGGGGGTTGTATATCCTTCCACCGACGGCTCGGGCCGCAGCGTTTCGAGATTCACGCCAAGCACGCTGCGAATCGTGTTAATCGCGGCGATCCCCTCACATCCCGCGGCAAGCGCCGCCCGCGCGGGGTCCTCGATGTGCGTGACGTTCGGCGTCATCTTCGCCCATACGGGCTTGGTCGCCACGGCGTTCACCCACTTTGAAACTTCGCCGAGAATCTCCGGGTTCTCGCCCATCGCCGAGCCCATCTTCCGCTCCGGCAAGCCGTGCGGGCAGGAAAAGTTCAGCTCGAACGCATCCACGCCCACCGCCTCGCACCGCTCGACGATCTCGACCCACGCGTCCTTGCGGAACTCCTCCATGATCGACGCGATGAGAATGCGGTCCGGATACTTGTCCTTCACCGCCTTGAGCTCCTCCATCCAGACGCTGAACGGCCGATCGCTGATCAGCTCGATGTTTTCCCAGCCGATGATCTCGTCGGACCCCTGCGCCCGCAGCCGCGCATACCGCGGCTGCACGTTAGTCACTTTGTCGGCTTCGAGACTGATCGTCTTGCAGATGACGGCGCCCCAGCCTTCGTCAAACGCCTTGCCAATGACGTTGCCGTTGGTCCCCGGCGGGCCGGAGCCAATGACGAACGGGTTCGGCAGCTTCAGTCCGTCGACAATCGTTTCAAGCGTTGGCATGGGCGGGCCTTGCAGGGTAATTTGCCGGAGGTGATTCCTCACGCAAAGGCGCAAAGAAATGCGGGGAGGGAACCGAGAATGCGATGTTATTCTTCCAGGCCGTTAACGATGCGAGAGATTCCGTTTTTGATCAACTCCTCACCAAAGTTAATCAATAGTCCGAGGCGTTTGTTAGTAAGACGGAGGTGTGTCAGCACCTGCTTCTTGTCGACAGGATGAACTTGCTCCTTGAATTTCAGTTCAACGATGACTTTGTACTCAACGACCAAGTCCGCTCTGAAACCTTCTTCAAATTGAATGCTATCCCAAACGATCGCCACAGGCACTTGCCGCTCGACAAATAATCCTCGTTTTCGCAGTTCATGAGCGAGGACGACCTCGTAGACTGACTCTAACAATCCAGGACCCAAAGCTTGATGAACGTGGTACGCAGCATCAACCACGATCTTTGCAATCTCATTCTCATTCAAATTGGTCATATCATGATTCCCAACTACGCGGGCGATCCTTCCCCCCGTTGCGTTCTTCGCGCCTTTGCGTGAGGCCGTCTTAAATCTGGACTTCCGACATCACCTCGTCCAAACAGTCCACCATAAAATCCGCGTCATCCTTCGTCACGCACATCGGCGGTTTGAGTCGGATCGTTTGCCCCCACAAGCCGCCTTTGCCGATGAGCAGGCCGCGCTCCTTCGTCTTTTCCATGATCGCCGCCACCTGGGCAGTGGCAGGCTGCTTGCTTTTGCGGTCGGTCACGCACTCGATGCCGATCATCAGGCCGTAGCCGCGCACGTCGCCAATGAGTTGGTGCTTGTCCTGAAGCGCAAGCAGCCGGTCCTTGAGATACCCGCCGACCTTGAGGGCGTTTTCCTGAATCCCCTCGGCGTCGATCACCTCCATCGTCGCCAGGCCCTGCGTCATGCTGATGGGGTTGCCGCCGAACGTGTTGAAGTACACTCGGTTGCCGAGCGTCTTGGAAATGTCAGTTCGCGCCGCCATTGCTGCGATCGGCGCCCCGTTGCCCAGGCCCTTCGCCATCGTCACAACATCGGGCGTCACGCCCCAATTCTGGTGCGCCCAGTAGTGATGCCCCGTGCGACCGAAGCCGCCCTGCACCTCATCGGCAATGCACAGCCCGCCGTGCTGCCGCACGATGTCGTACACGACCTTGAAGTACTCGCTCTTCGCCGGCGGGTGAACCACGCCGCCCACGCCCTGGATGGGCTCCGCGATGAAGCAGGCAATCTCGCCCGGCGTTTGGTACTGGATGACCTCCTTCACTTCCTGCGCACATTTCAAGTCGCACGAGGGATACTCCAACCCAAACGGGCAGCGGTAGCAGTAGCACCCCTGCGCATGGTGGATGTTGTTCGTCGGATTCGTCGCGAACCGCCACGTGCCGTGGGCCGTGAGGCTCATCGGCGTCGACGTGCCGCCGTGGTAGCCGTTGCGCAGCGCGATGACGTCCCGCCGGCCGGTGAACTCGCGGGCCGCCAGGATCGCCGCCTCGTTCGCCTCGCTGCCGCTGTTGGTGAAGTACACCCGGTCGACGCCCTGCGGCAGCTTCTCGACCAGCTTCTTGCCGAGCTGCCCGATCGTGGGGTGCATGTAAATCGTCGTCGTGTGCTGGAGCTTGCCCACCTGCTCGCGCACTTTCTCGACAATCGTGGGATGGCAATGCCCCACGCTCACCGTGACGATGCCCGCGTACGCGTCGAGATACCGCTTGCCCGTCTCGTCGTACACATACTGCATGTGCCCCTGAACGATGAGCAGCGGGTCTTTGTAGTACGTCACCAGCCCCGGCGTGAGATACGTCCGTCGCATCGCGAGCACTTCATCTCGCGAGGGGCCGTCGTACGGCGCGGGAGAGTGATCGATGATGGGCAATTGCAGCTTCGAGGATGTGGCCACGGCAAGCGTCTCGCGGGGACTGCGGGCGGGGGGCGGTCAGCGCGGATTCTAACCCCTGCCGCAGCGAGTTGCTACATCGGCGCACAAATCGTTGCCGCCAGTCAAAGGGCGAACCTGCTCCGCTGCGCCGAACCGCAGTTGACCCAATCTTCGCTGCGAAGTTTACTGAGAGCCGAACATGGCCCCCGCACTGGTTCGAGGACACGCATGACGAACCCGTCCGCGCCGCCGTCCGACCGCGGCATCGAGCAGCTCACGGAAGACCTCTCCGGCTCGCCGTACTACAACGCCGACATGGCGCCCACGACGCTCGCCGAGCGCCGCTGGGGCATGAAGGACCTCGCCGTGCTGTGGATCAGCATGTCGGCGTGCATCACCACGTACTATCTCGCGTCGAGCCTCATCGACGGCGGCATGGATTGGAAGCAGGCGATTGCGACGATCTTCCTCGGGAACGTCATCGTCCTCGTGCCCATGACGCTCAACGCCCATGCCGGGACGAAGTACGGAATTCCCTTCCCCGTCTACTGCCGTGCCAGTTTCGGCATCCGCGGCGCGAATGTGCCGGCCCTGCTTCGAGCCCTCGTCGCCTGCGGGTGGTTCGGGATCCAATGCTGGGTCGGCGGCGAGGCGATTTATGTCATCGTGAAAACTTTCGCTCCAACCGCGGCCAAACTCGAGCCGCTCTTCGCCAATGTCAACGCCGCGCAGCTCGGATGCTTCCTAGCGTTCTGGTTCGTCAACATGGCCGTCGTCTACAAGGGCATCGAGTCGATCCGCCTGTTGCTTAATATCAAGGCGCCGCTGCTGATTCTGCTGGGCTTCGCCTTGCTCACCTGGGCATATCAGCAAGCGGGCGGATTTGGCGACATGCTCTCCAAGCCGTCCGAGTTCAGTCCGGGCGGAGCGAACGCCGGAAAGTTCTGGGGATTTTTCGTCCTGGGCCTTACGAGCAACGTCAGCTACTGGGCGACTCTCGCGCTTAACATCCCCGACTTCAGCCGGTATGCGCGCTCGCAGCGCGATCAGGTGCTCGGCCAGGCGCTGGGCCTTCCCACAACCATGGCGCTCTTCTCGTTCATCGGCGTCGCCGTTACGTCGGCAGCCACTGTGATTTACAAAGACAACCCGAACGTCGATGCCACGAAGCTCTGGGATCCGGTGTATTTGCTCTCGCTCTTCGAGAATCCCTTCGTCCTGATCAT
Organism: Planctomycetota bacterium; assembly: GCA_031407585.1. Classification (GTDB taxonomy): domain Bacteria; phylum Planctomycetota; class Planctomycetia; order Pirellulales; family Lacipirellulaceae; genus Lacipirellula. The sequence goes on from JANOIK010000031.1 coordinate 9,823, forward strand.
TGCCATGGCTTCGCTCGCGTTGGCGACGTTGGCGACCAACATTGCCGCGAATGTCGTCAGCCCCGCGAACGATTTTGCCCATCTCTGGCCGCGCAGAATCACGTTCCGCATCGGCGGCCTGATCACGGGGTTACTCGGAATTGCCGCGCAGCCGTGGCATCTCGTCGCCAAGCCCGAGGTCTACATCGGCAAGTGGCTCATCGGCTACTCGCTGCTGCTCGGCGCCGTCGGCGGCGTGCTGATTGCCGACTACATCGTGCTGCGCCGCACGCGACTCGATCTCGCCGGCCTCTACCGCAAGAACGGCCCCTATTGGTACGCGGGCGGATTCAATCCGTGGGCACTCATCGCGCTGGCTGTGGGCATTGGACTTTGCATCCCGGGCTTCCTCTCCGTCATCGGCGTCGTGGCGCTCAGCGGAGACAGCTCGCCCGCAGCGGCCAATCTACCCCGCATCCCCGCGTTCTTCGGCACGCTCTACAACTACGCGTGGTTCACCAGCTTCGGCGCCGCGTTCGTCGTGTATCTTGGCCTGATGCACTTTGCTTCAACTTTAGACAGAGGCAGAAATCGCGCAGGCGTATGAGAGCGCGACCGACGCAAGGGCGGCAATGCCTGCCACGACAAATGCCCACGACGCTCCATCACGCACCCACAGTAGCGCGGGAATGAAAATTGCCAGCGATACAGCCACAGCGAACAGCAATTCGCTAATGCTGCCCCACTCCTTAAGCAAGATGAATGGGCCGGCGTAGGGATGATGCTCCCAGGACGTGTTGGGAGTTGCCTTCCGCATCGTGACGACGAACCAGCACGATAGCGTCGCGACGGCGAAACATGCGCGCAGGAGACTGCGAAGATTAAATTGCATACGCTTCGCTCATTGGGCCGTTTAAGCGTTGCTAAATAGACGGCGCACCCTCACGGCGCCGTGATCGCGCCGTACGTCTCCGGCCGCCGATCGCGGTAGAACTGCCACGTGTTCCGCACTTCGCGAATGAGATCCATGTCGATGTCCGCCACCACGATGTCGTCCTTGTCGCGGCAGCCCTCGGCCACGATCTTGCCGCGCGGGTTGCAGAAGTAGCTCTGGCCGTAGAACTCGCCGATCCGCCACGGCTCTTCCCAGCCGGGCCGATTGATGGCCCCCACCCAGTAGCCGTTGGCCGCCGCGTGGGCTGGCTGCTCGAGCTTCCACAGATACTCGCTGAGACCCGCGACCGTCGCCGACGGGTTGAACACGATCTCGGCGCCCGCGAGGCCCAGGCACCGCGCACCCTCGGGAAAGTGGCGGTCGTAGCAGATGTAAACGCCGACCTTGCCCACCGCCGTATCGAACACCGGGTACCCCATGTTCCCGGGGCGGAAGTAAAACTTTTCCCAGAAGCCGGGGTTCACCTGCGGGATGTGAATCTTCCGGAACTTGCCCAGGTACTTCCCGTCGGCGTCGATCACGGCCGCCGTGTTGTAGTACAGGCCCGAGATTTCCTCTTCGTAAATCGGGATCACCAGCACCATGCCGTGCTTCTTGGCGATCTCGCACATCAGCTTCGTCGTCGGCCCGTCGGGAATCCGCTCGACCAGGTCGTACCACTTCGTCTGCTGCTCGGCGCAAAAATACGGGCCGTAGAACAGCTCCTGCAGGCACACCACCTGGGCGCCCTTGTCGGCGGCCTGGGCGATCATCGCCACGTGCTTGTCGATCATCGACTGCTTGATCTTCTCGACACTCGAAGTGGCCGGCTCGGACAGCGTGGCTTGAATCAGGGCGCCGCGGACAATGCGTGTCATGAAATTCTCCTGAGAATTAACTGGCTCTGCCGCCCGTCATTCCTAATTCAGTTAAACCGCCAAGTACGCCAAGGTCGCC
>JANOIK010000084.1:0-2070 GCA_031407585.1 Planctomycetota bacterium
GCCCGCAGTCCGCGCACAATCGGTCCGCAGGGAATCCCCGTCACCTATGAAAATGGCGCCCGTGCCCTGCGTGCGCAAAGCAAAAGCCTATGTTGCTAATGGATGTCAACCCGGTCCCGGGGAGAGGGACTACCCTCGCGCCACGCCGCGCTCTCGCAATCGCTTCGCTGAGAATCGCCAGAAAGTCGCTCCATGGACGATCCCAAGAATCGACGCATTCTCATTGTCGACGACAATGAAGCGATTCATGCCGACATTCGCGCCGTACTCGCGCCGCGCGCCGAAGCCGCCGAGCTCGACGCCCTCTCGGCCCTGCTGTTTGACTCTGCTCCCGCGAACGCCGCCGCCGCGCCCCAGCCCTTCGTCTACGAAATCGACTCCGCTCACCAAGGCCAACAGGGTTATGGCATGGTGAAGGCCGCCTACGAAGCGGGCCGCCCCTACGCCATGGCGTTCGTCGACGTCCGCATGCCCCCGGGCTGGGACGGCATCCAAACAATCCGCGAGATGCGCAAGCTCGACCCGCGTCTCCAGATCGCCATCTGCAGTGCGTATTCCGACTACTCCTGGCAGGCGATTCTCGACGCCCTCGGCACGAGCGATTGGCTGCTCATCCTCAAGAAGCCCTTCGACGTCGTCGAGGTCCAGCAGCTCGCCTGCGCCCTCACCGAAAAGTGGAGCCTCGGCCAGCGCGCCGCACTCCGGGCCGAGGACCTCGAGAAGAAAGTTCACGAACACGCCGGCCAGCTTGCCGCGGCGAACAAGTCGCTGCAGGAGCAAGTCGGCTCGCTCGCGAAGCTCAACGCCCAGCTCGCCGAGGAAATGTCCGCCCGCCGCCAAGCCGACGAACGCATCCTGCACATCGCCTTCCACGACGCGCTCACCGACCTGCCCAATCGGCTGTTCGTCATGGAACGCATGGCCGGTTGCCTCGAGCGCGCGAAGCGGCAATACGGTTACCAGTTCGCCGTGCTGTACTGCGACCTCGACAACTTCAAAGTGATCAACGACAGCTTGGGCCACCGCGTGGGCGATCAGGTGCTCGCGCACGTCGCCCGCACGCTCAACAGCGTGCTCATGCAGCCGGATGTCCGCACCGCCCAGGGCATGAACGTGGTCGCCCGACTCGGCGGCGACGAGTTCGTGATCCTGCTGGAGGACTGCACCAGCGAAGCGCACGCCCTCGCGGTCGCCGAGCGCGTACGCGACTCGCTCGTCCAGCCGGTAGCGATTGATCACAACCAACTTATGTTCGGCGTGAGCGTGGGGGTGGCCATGAGCAGCCCCGACTACGCCGACGCCGGCGACCTGCTACGCGACGCCGACACCGCGCTCTACGCCGCTAAGGAGCGGGGCAAGGGCCGCGCCGCGCTCTTCGACCAGGAGATGCGAGCCAAAGCCCGCGTCCGCTTGGAGCTGGAGCAGGACCTCCGCCGCGCCGTCGACCGCAACGAGTTCGAAGTCTACTACCAGCCGATCGTCGAGCTGGCGACCGAGCAGGTCGTGGGCGTCGAGGCGCTCGTCCGCTGGAACCACCCGCAGCAGGGGCTGCTCATTCCCGACAGCTTCATCCCCGTCGCCGAAGAAACCGGCATCATCGAAGCGATGGGCGTCATCGTTCTGGAGCTCGCCGTCAATCAGGTCGCCCGCTGGCGCCGCACGATCCCCGGCATGGACCACTTGAAGGTGAGCGTCAATCTCTCGCCGCGCCAGTTGGCCCACCCCAACGTCGTGGCGACGATCGACAAGTGCCTCGCCGACTCGCGCCTGGAGCCCGCCGCGCTGCGGCTCGAAATCACCGAAACGGCGATGCTCAACGACCTGCCCCGGGCCCATCGCACGATCGAAGCGATCCTCGCCCGCGGCGTCGAGATCCACCTCGACGACTTCGGCGCCGGCTACTCCTCACTGAGCATGCTGCGGGCGCTGCCGTTCTCCACGATCAAACTCGACCGCAGCTTCATCAGCAACCTGTCCGACGAACTGGAAAGCCCGATCACCGTCGAAGCCCTGGTGATGCTCGCCCAGCACGAGGGCATCACCGTGGTGGCCGAAGGCATCGAATCGGCC
>JANOIK010000102.1:0-10180 GCA_031407585.1 Planctomycetota bacterium
GTGCGGTGCGTGGTCATGAGACGATTCCTTAGAGTTGGTGTTTAGCGAAAAGGTTTCAACGGATGTCGGCGAGGTCTAAGCCATCGACGCCGCGAGTTTGCGGCGACGAATGACGCTGACGCTCGCCGCGAGTGCGATCGACGCGAGGCCCAAGGTCGCGGGCTCCGGCGTCACCTGGTAGTCGCCGCACACGTGATCGATGCGTAGCCCCGTAGGTCCGTAGGCGTTGGTGAGCCGGAACTCGAGGAAGTTGAGACCGAGCTGGAAACCAGTCGTCACGGCGAACGGAACGAGCGATGTGAATCCCGCGCTGACGTTGCCGTTGTTGAATCCATTCAGAAAAATGTTCGCGCTCCAGTCGTCGGTGCCCCAGAGCCCGACGATGGCCGCGGTGCTGGGGATCGCGTTGGGCGGCAGGAAGAACGTCGTCTCGTAGGTGTAGTTGCCTGATGGGCCCTGGCTGCTGGCGTCGGGCCCGATCCAGCGCGAGTTCGCGTTGTTGATAACCCACGGCCCCGGAGGCGTTAAAGGAAAGCCGGGAGGGTTGACGGCCACCGCCGGAATGGGGCCCGAGGGCGAAGCGGTAATCGTGTAGTGAATGTCCGGGCCCAGCACGGCCACGCCACCGGCATTCACGCCCGTGTTGAAGATGCTGATCGGCGCGGCCTGAACGGCGCACGCGGAGAGCGTCAACATAGCGACGATAGCTGAGAGTTGTCGGCGAATTGAAACGATTGCGATCATGAGGCTACTCGAGTTTGGGTGAAGAAACGGGAAAAGGGAGTCTGTCTTCGGTACATCAGCCGGCGGGCGCTAGCCCCCGGTTTCCGACGAACGCGCATCGACAACATCGAATCACACAGGAACGTCGCGCCACGAACGCCGGCGGCGGCGATGCGGGCCATTGAACGAAGCGGCCTTGCGGCGTGCTGCGGCGCCGCCGCGGCTTCGCACCCGCGCTTTCAGACGAGCGGCGTGCGACCCGGCCGGGCAACCGCCGTATTGGGGATGAGAGATTCGCTCGAACTTCTGAAGTTCGGAGTTGTCGTCGCCTTGGCGATAGTTCGCCGTGTGGTTGATGGCGGTAAGCATGGGTCACGGTCCTTTCGTGTCGGCAATAAGATCACTCGTGGAAATGTTGGTTGAGAATGCGGGAAGCTGGTCGCGATTCGGCGGTGCGGCAGCCATCAAGGCGGGCGCACGTGATCGGCGAAGAACGAGCCGGTCGCGGCGACTTGCCCGCGATCGGCGCGTCGCTGTTCCGCCGGCGTTCGCGCCGCGCCCGCTAAGAGCGGGCTGAGCGCGGCGGCGATGGCGCCCGCGGTTCGGCTGCTGACGGACAGGAAGCTGTGCGCCCCCGCGGCACGAAGGGCCGACTCGACGGCGTCGCTCGCGTCGAGCGCCGCCGCCATACGCAGCGGCCGCGCGCCGCGCTGCCGCGCCCAGGCGATGAGCCGCGCCGTCGCGTCGATCGCCAGCAGGTCGTCCAGCCAGAACAGCACGCACTCGGGGTTCGTCGCGGCGAGTTCACGCTGAACTCGTCGCGGCGTCGCCTCAAGGAGAACGGGCCAACCACAGCTTGCCGCGACGTCGTCGAGGATCGGCGTCGCCGCCGCTTGCACGGTGGCGATGAGTCCTGGCGCGGGGTCGCTGGCAACCATGAGACGGCCTCCTTTTCGTGCGCCTCACACCATGTGAGACGCGGCCATCCCTTTTGCGAATCACGCGCCGAAGTCGAGTGCAGCGCTGCGGAGTGGCGCTAAGCGCACGCAGTGCTACGACTTACGAAAGAATGCGCCGGCGCATTTCAAAGACGCGGCGCGTGGCGAGTCGAGGTGCGTTTTCTACCAACGTCGCCGCGATGTCGTGACGCAAGTGATGCGTGCTCGCGAACTTGCAGACGGGTATGGCTTGAAATGCTCCGCGGTGCATTTCGTACCATGCCCCTTGAGCGGCGAAGAACGGCCGCTCAGCGCGGCGACTTAGCGCGGCCGAACGCGCGTGAGATGTTCCAGTTTGTAGAGCACAATCTTACGGCGAAGCCGGTGGCGTTCGACGTCGAGCAGCTTCGCCGCGTCCGACTGATTGCCGTTCGTTGCCTGCAACGCCCGGGAGATAAGGTCTCGCTCGGCATCCGCCAAGCGCGGGATTGAGCTCTCGCCGTCAGTTGCCGTCGGCGCCTGAATGGCGTCGTGCGCGGCCGCCGCGGCCACATCGGCGGGAAGGTCGTGAACCCCAATCGTGCGGTCGCGGCAGAACAGGAATGCCCGTTCGATCGCGTTCCGCAAATCGCGCACATTGCCCGGCCAGTCGTACCGCACGAGCGCCGCCTCGGCGTCGGCCGCGAGCGTCTTGCCCGGCTCTTCGTAACAGGTGGCGACTTCCTCCACAAACAGCCGAGCAAGCGGCAAGATCTCCTCGCGGCGCTCGCGCAGGGGTCGCAACGAAAGTCGCACGACGTTGAGCCGGAAATACAGATCCTGCCGAAATGTTCCTTCTCGCACCATTTGCTGCAAGTCGCGATGGGTCGCCGCCACGATGCGCACGTCGACGGCGATGGGCGTGGTTCCGCCGACCGGCACGACGGTTCGCTCCTGCAGGCACCGCAGCAACTTGGCCTGCACGGCCAGCGGCAGTTCCCCGATTTCGTCGAGGAAGAGCGTGCCCCCGTCGGCGCAGCGGACGAAGCCCTGCGCCGCCGAGATGGCGCCGGTGAACGCGCCCTTCACGTGGCCGAAGAGCTGCGATTCCATGAGCTCGGTGGAGAACGCCGTGCAGTCGACCGGGACGAACGGCCCCGCGGCGCGGCGGCTTTGAGCGTGAATGGCGCGAGCGGCGACTTCCTTGCCCACGCCCGTTTCGCCGTCGATCAACACGGTGGCGGATCGCGGCGCGATCAGTTCGATTTGTGCGCGCAGGGCATCGCCCGATGAGGCGCTGCCCGCAGGACTCGACATGGCGCGAGCGGTGGGCTCCGGTGCGAAGGGAGCGCCCCCGTTTGTCCCGCGCGATAAGGAACCATTCACTAGCCCCTCGATTCCGCCAATGAAGAGCAGAGGGAGCCGTCTGGTTGGGAAGCGATCGGCCCGCTTCGCGCAAGCAGTTTGGCGGCAGTTAGGCTAGTCCTCCTATCGCTTTTGTCAATCCTTTACTTCTCTGGAAGCCGCGCTCTGTGGGTGGTTTCGACTCCCGCGGCGACTCGATCCTTGATTTATGGTCAGGCACGCCCGCGTCTCGTAGAATCGCAAGTGCTTTCCCCACCAGCTTATGCGACGCGTGCCCGTATGCCGAGCGACCCTTCCGACCGGATCGCCATTCGCGTCCGTGGGCTCACGCGAACCTACCAAGTCGGGGGCGCCGACGTGCACGCCCTGCGGGGCGTCGACCTCGACGTGGCCGCCGGGGATTTCGTGGGCCTCGTCGGGGTGAGCGGGTCGGGCAAAAGCACCATGCTGCACCTCATTGGCGGGCTCGACACGCCGACTGCGGGGAGCGTCGAGGTCGAAGGCCGCGATCTTACGAACCTGAGCCGCCGCGAGCGGTCGTACTATCGGCGGCAAACGGTGGGCTTTGTGTTTCAATCGTTCTACCTCATTCCGACGCTCACGGCGGAGGCGAACATCCGACTCGCGCTCACGCTGCAAGGCGTGTATGGCCGCAATCGCGACGAACTGGCGCGGGCGGCGCTCGACCGTGTTGGGCTTTCCGAACGGCGCGACCATCTTCCCGGGCAGCTCAGCGTGGGCCAGCAGCAGCGGGTCGCGGTCGCGCGGGCGATCGTGCACAAGCCGCCCGTGCTGCTGGCGGATGAACCGACCGCGAATCTCGATCGCGCCACGGCGCAACAGCTCATGGACCTGCTTGCGCAGCTCAATCGGGATTTAGGGACGACGATCGTGATGGTCACGCACGACGACCAGCTCGCCGCGAGGTACTGCCGGCGCACCGTCGCGATGGAAGACGGCCGGCTAGCGGGGGCGGCTGCTCCCGTAGCGGAAGGAGCCGTGCCATGAGGTGGTGGGAACTTTTTCGCCAGGCGATGGCCGGGGCGGCCCGAGCCCGGGTTCGTTCGGCCCTGACGGCGATGGGCGTCGCGATCGGTTGCGGCGCGCTCGTCTCGATGATCGCCTTCGCGCTCGGCCTGCAGCAGCGGATCGAAGGGCCGCTCAAGCGTCTCGGGATGCTCAACGACGTGCATGTTTCGGCGAAGGAGGACCGCGAGCGCGATCCTGAGGACGCCGACGCGGCGCCGATCGCGCATCCGCCGCTCGACGACGCGGCGCTCGCCAAGTTCCGCGCCATCCGCGGCGTTCGGTACGTCTACCCCGACATGTCGCTCCACGACGTGACCCTCACGCGGGGCGAAGAGGAGACGAGCGTGTTCGCGCTGGCATTGCCGCGGGAAGTCGGCGCTTCGGAGCAGTTCGATTCGATGCTCGTCGCCGGGCATTTCTTCTCGCTCGACGACGCGGCCGAGATTCTCGTCGCCCAGGGGCTGTTGGACGACCTCGGGTTTGACGACTCCGCGGCGGCCCTGGGGCAGACGGTGGAACTTTCCACGAAGGGCCTTGCGAAGACCGACGAGCGCGGGAAGTTCGAGTATCAGGAGAAGTCGCTGCGCGTGCGCATCGTCGGCGTGATTCAGCCGCCGGATTTCGGCGGTCTCGGTCCCCGGTCGTTGCGCCGTGCGATTCTGCTGCCGCACGACTTGCTCGTGCAGTTGCCGGGGCTCGTCGAATCGCAGATGTGGCGTATGCGAAGTCAGGGGACCATGGCGCTCGACTCGTTCGCCAGCGTGACGGTTCGGGCCGAGAATCCGGGCGCCGTGCCGCGCATCGCCGAGGCGATTCGCGAGGCCGGCTTCGAGGCCCGCACGACGCTGAGCCGCGTGGAGGACATGCGGGTCGCGTTCTTGTTCGTCGAGTCGCTGCTGACGGCCGTCGGCTCGGTGGCCCTCGTGATCGCGGCCCTCGGCATCGCGAACACGCTGCTGATGACGGTGGTCGAGCGGTACGAGGAGATCGGTCTTTACAAAGCGATTGGCGCCACCGACGGCCACGTCCGTCTCATATTCCTTGCCGAGGCCGCGGTGCTGGGACTGGTCGGCAGCCTCGGCGGGTTGGTGCTTGCGGCCGTCGTGTGTTGGGCGCTGCAGTGGGGCGTGAATGTGCATCTGGCGAACGAAGGCGTCGAGCGCGCTGCCGACGCGTTCTACTTTCCGTGGTGGCTGCTCGTGAGTGCGGTCGCCATTTCGACAGCGCTCAGCATTCTGAGCGGCCTGTACCCCGCGTCGAGGGCGGCGCGGGTTGATCCGATCAAGGCGCTGCGCCGTGCGTGAGCTAGAAACCGAACCGGAGCGGCGGGGTTTAACCTCCAACTCGTCATGTACTTTGGACTTTTCTTGGAGTTGACCGTCATGTGGATACGTTGTGCTTGTTTTGCTCTCGTTGCGATCGTCGTGTTCGTTCCGTCGCACGCCCACGCTCAGTTGGAGGTTCCAGCGGCCGCGACCCAAACGCCCGCCGCGGCGCAGACGCCGGCCGATGCGAACTGGGGCATGCTCGAGCTGTTCAACGGCCGCGACTTCGAGGGCCTGCACGTCTTCGTCGAGGATCCGAAGATGGAGGTGAGCGAGGTTGCCCGCGTCGAGGACGGGATGATTCGCGTCACCGGCGCCGGCAAGGGGTACGTGCGCACCACGAACGCGTTTGCCGATTACAAGCTGTCGTTCGAGTGGCGCTGGCCTGCGGCGGGGGGGAACAGCGGGCTGCTTTTGCACCTGGTCAATCCCGACGCGATTTGGCCCAAGGGGTTTGAAGTGCAACTCGCGGCGGGCCGCGCCGGCGATCTATCGTCCTACTCCGACGCGCGCAGCAAGGAGGAGAAGGTGAGCCGCAATCCGACGGGCTTCAGCACGGGCCGGCTGCCGCGCACGGCGCCGGCGGACGTCGAGAAGCCGCAGGGCGAGTGGAATCAGATGGAGGTGCTGGCCGTGGGCGATGCGCTCACGGTGTTTATCAACGGCGTCGAAGTGAATCGCATGACCGGCGTGACGCCGTCCGGCGGCACGATTGGGTTGCAGGCCGAGGGCACGGCGATCGACTTCCGCAACGTGCGGCTGACGCCGCTCGCGCCGGCGAAGGATCTGCACGCGCCGATGCCTCGGCAGTAGCGTCATGGGGCGGCCTCCGCGGCGTCCTGGTCGGCGGCGGGGAGCGTGAGCTCAGCGCCGCGGAGTTTGGCGGAGGCTCGTGAGGCGAGGATGAACCCGCCGGCTGGGTCGACGGAGCTGATGTCCCCCGCGCCGTCGGGGAGCGTGAACACGAGCTCGTCCGTGCCGCTACCGCTTTCGTAGACGCCGCGTTCGGGAATCGCGAAGACGAGCGCCGGCTTGCCTTTCACCGTGACCGGCTCGCTGAACTTCAGCGTCGCTTTGCCGTCGGCGCGGGTCACCTCGACGATGCGCGGGCCGGCGGCGGCTTCGGGGTCCCAGGCGCCGGCGAAGGTCCACGCGGCGGTGATCTTGTCGGGCGTGAGACCCTCGGTCGCGTCGCCCAGGTTGTCGGCGTGCCAGGGGTAGTCGCCGCCGGTGCGGTGGCAGTCGTGAAAGTACACGCGGTCGCCCCAACGGTTGGTCGCTTCAAGCTCACGGTTGCGACGCAGGTCCTCTTCCGTCGCGGCAGCGCTCCCGAGCGGGTAGATCACGCGGTACGGCGCCCGGTCCTTCATCGACTCGGAAAACTGGCAGCTCAGGAAGTAGAACGCTGCGTCGTGGTGGTGGCGGGCGAGCTCGTATCCGGGCACGCCGTCGAACGTGCAGTTGCGCAGCACGAACTTCTCGTCGCGGTTCTTGCTGCCGTCGTGCCACATGACAGCCGAGGGCTTGGTCCCCTCGAACTGGCAGTCGGTCGTGTAGCACCACCCGCGGGGGCAGAGGAAGTCGACGGCGCCGCGCATCCGGCAGCGGGCGTGGTAGTACCGGCCCTCGCCGCCGTTCCACAGCGACATCGTGTCGGCGCCCGTGCTCAGGACGTTGCAGTCGACCACCACCGTGCGGTCGGGCGAGCCGTACATCGTGAAGGCGTGCAGGCCGACGACGTCGGCGGTGTTCGTCGCGGTGAGATTCTCCATGACGAAGTCGTCGCCGTTCACGTTGACGACTGCGCGGCCGAGACGGTCGCGGTTGGCGTTGAAGTCGTCGGCAAGCTGCGCGAACTCGATGCGCGTATCGTCCCGGCTTTCGCCGCGGAGGGTGACGAAGTCGGCGTCGACGCGAATTTTTTCCTGGTAGACGCCGATGCGAACGAGCACGACTGTGCGTTCGCGATTGTCGCTGGGGATCGATTCGAGTGCGGCTTGGATGGTTTTAAAATCGCCGCTGCCATCGGCGGCGACGATGACGTCGGCGGGCGGGGCGACTTCGGCGGCGTGGGCCGCGGGGGCGGTGATGAGTAGGAGTAGGACGGCGATGAGGCGGAGTGCGTTCATGGCTTGAGACCCTTGGACAAGTCGGGACGCGAGGAGTGAACTGGCGGCGCTCATCATGGGAGGTTTTGGAAGGATCGCAAGACGCGTGAAGTGCCAAAACCTTGCGGAGGCTCTTGGATCCCGAGGAATTTGCGGGTCGCTGGAATATTGGAAACGGCCCCGGCGGGGCGGCAGCGTCGGAGCCCCGTGTTTTCTCGCCTGAGAATTGTGGCGCGCACTTGGGAAATCCGATCCATGGCGACAAAATTCGCCAATTTTGAACGACCGAAGTTGGCGGAGGCTCGGGAAACGCCGCGGCGCCGCGCCGCGAGGGGTGACAGAAGTCGCTGTATTTTGGAATTCGCGCGTCATGGTCGGAGCATGGATTGGGAGAGTGGCGTTGGCTGATCGCAAGGGCGCTAGGGGAGGCTTAGGGTACATGGTCATTTATACACCAATAGAGCCCAATTGTCAATGGGAAATTGGGCCAGGGCGCAAGAAAGAGGTAAGCCGCATTGTTCGATTCTCGGAGAGAATCGGCCACCTGGGCAATTCTCTTCGAGAATTGCTTGATTGGCGCCGTCTCAGGCGCGTATTCTGTCCGCATGGACGGACTTCAGTTCTTTGATCGGAAAGCGGACTTCACTGTCGCGTGGAAGACGCTGCCGCATTGGGCGCAGGCGGGGACGGTGTGCTTTGTGACCTGGCGCACAGCGGATTCTCTGCCGCGGGAAGTCGTTGAGCGGCTTGCTCACGAGCGAGTCGAGATCATGCGGCGATTTGGCGTCGACGCCGCCGAGGACGGCGAGCTAGCGATTCTCGGAGAGAATCGCGTACGTAGGCAAGTTTCTCCGAAACTTGCCGCGCAGCTCGAACGACTCTCGCCCCGCGACAACGCGCGAATGAAATGGCAGCTATTTACAGCATGGGATGAGCAACTTGGGCGATGCGCCGGGGAATGCGTGCTTGCTCGTCCTGACTTGTCGAAAATCGTTGCGGACAGTTTGCATCACTTCGACGGCGAGCGTTACGTGTTGACTGACTATGTCGTGATGCCGAATCACGTGCATGCGCTTGTCGCGTTTGCAAAAGAGGATCAGTTGTTGACGCAAGTTGCTTCATGGAAGCGATTCACGGCGCTCGAACTCAACAAGTCGCTGGGGCGGCGCGGAGAATTCTGGCAGGGCGAGCAGTTCGATCACTTGGTACGAAGTCTCGAACAGTTCGCATACCTGCGGAAGTATGTCGCGGAGAATCCGGAAAAGGCAGGGCTGACGGAGGGGAGTTTTCGGTTGTATACCAAGGCGATTTGAAGTGCAGGGATGGCTCGCGCCGAAACGTACGCGGGGCGGAGTTGACACCCGTTCCGAAGTAGAATCCCGTCTGGTCCGAGTTTCGGAGAAACTCGGCTACGTAGTCGCGTTTCTCCGAAACTCAGGCGGATTGCGCGCCGAGTGGAGAATGAGCGCGGCGGCGAGCCATCCGGCGTGGAGATGTGAGCGTAGCAATGGGGGATGGCTCGCGCCGAAACGTGAGCGGGGACGAATTCCAGCCGCCTGCGGATCGATGCCCGTCTGGTCCGAGTTTCGGAGAAACTCGGCTACGTAGTCGGCACGATGAGGCGGGTGTGGAGCGCACGGATTTCCTGCAGTTCCTTTTCGACGTCGCCCTCGGCTTTTCTCGTCGCGAGGTTTTCGAGGCGGAGCGCGGGAGCGTTGAAGACGCCGAAGCCGGCGGTGCCGCCGGAGCCTTTGAGCCAGTGGGCGAGGCCGGCGAGTTCTTCGAGGTCGCCGCTGTCCCAGGCGGCTTTCATTTCATCGATCTTGGCGTCGAGCGTGTCGATGTACTCGGCGACGATTTGGGCGAGTTCGACGTCGTCGGTGGGGAGGCTGGAGGCGATGTCGCGCTTTTGGGGGGCGGGGGATCCGGTCGCGGCGCGCCCGGTCGCCGCGGCGACCTCGCCGGGGAATTTGGGGGCGGCGTTTTGGGTGGGGGTGGCGCCGGTGGCGCCGAGCGCCTGGTGGACTGCGGCGAACATCTGGTCGGCGTTGATGGGCTTGGTGAGGTAGTCGGTGCAGCCCGCGGCGAGGCACTTCTCGCGGTCGGCGGTCATCGCGTTGGCGGTCAGCGCGATGATCGGCGCGGTCATGCCGGAATCGCGCAGCCGGCGCGTGGCGGAGTAGCCGTCGAGCACCGGCATCTGCATGTCCATGAGGATGACGTCGTAGCGCTTCGCCTGAGCCGCTTCGACGCCCAGCAGGCCGTTCTCGGCGGTTTCGACCTTGGCGCCGGCGCGGCGGAGCATGAGGCCGATGAGCTTGCGATTGGTTTCGCCGTCTTCGACGAGCAAGATATCGACGGGCGGCAGCGTGTGGTCGGAGCCGGCAGTGGCGGTCGCGCGGATCTTTTCGACTGCGGCCGGCGTCACCAGCGGAACGCCGACGATGTTGCCGGTGTCGAAACGGAGCAAGAAGCGGCTGCCCTTGCCGAGCTCGCTCGTGGCCGTGAGGTCGCCGCCGAGGCCGCGCGCGATGCGGCGACTGATGGCAAGCCCGAGGCCCGTGCCGCCGAAGCGCCGCGTGACGGAGCTGTCGGCCTGGATGAAGGGGTCGAAGATTTTGGCGATGGCTTCCTGAGCGATGCCGATGCCCGTGTCGACGACTTCCAGTTCAATGGCGGAGGCGTCGCGCGTTAGCACGAGCCGGCCGAGGAT
>JANOIK010000140.1:0-3525 GCA_031407585.1 Planctomycetota bacterium
AACGCGTTTGTAACGTCCGTGCCCGCGTTTGACGCCGCTTGCCTCTCCGGCGAAGATCAACGCACCCTCATCCGGAGCATTCTCATGCGTCCCCTCGCCGCCGCGGTTCTCTCGCTGTTGCTATCATCGCGCTCAATCGCCGCCGACCCGCGCGTGCTGCTCGACGGCGCAAAGCTCGAGCTCATCGCCAGCGAGCCCGACATCGTGACTCCCATCGGCATGGCATTCGACGCGAAGGGCCGGCTGCTCGTCGTCGAATCGCACACGCACCAGCGGCCCGACAACTACGACGGCCCCAAGGGCGATCGCATCCGCATGTTCAGCGATTCCGACGGCGATGGCCGCTTGGACCGCTGGACAACATTCGCCGAAGGCTACCAGCAGGCCATGAACCTGTGCGTCCGCCCCGACGGCGGCGTGTATCTCGTCACCCGCCGCGATGTGCGCTTGCTGGAGGACACAGACGGCGACGGCAGCGCCGACAAAGAGACGCCAATTCTTCGGCTCGAGACTGATGTCGATTACCCGCACAATGGATTGAGCGGAATCGCACTGCAGCCGAACTTGTCCCGAGATGGACTCTTGTACGTCGGGCTCGGGGAGAATTTTGGCGGCGCATATCAACTCATCGGCGCCGATCGAGAAGTTGCCGACAAAGGCGGTTCAGGAACGATCTTTTCGTGCTATCCCGACGGATCCCAAGTCCAACGTTGGGCGGGTGGGTTCTGGAATCCATTCAGCCTCACGGTTGCGCACGGACAGCTTTTCTGCGTCGACAACGACCCTGACGCGAGTCCGCCGTGTCGATTGATCGACGTTACGCCGAATGGCGACTACGGTTTTCACTTTCAGTATGGTCGCGCAGGAACGCATCCGCTCCAAGCCTGGAATGGCGAGCTTCCCGGAACGCTTCCCATGTTGTGCGGGGTCGGCGAGGCGCCGACGGCGATTATCGAGCATCGCAACTGGCTTTGGGTCACAAGTTGGGGCGACCATCGCCTTGAGCGTTATCTGGTCGATATGGATGACGGCGGCAAACTTTCGGCAAGCCTCACTGTCGTTGTGCAAGGCGACGCGGACTTTCGACCCACGGGAATGGCTGCAGCGCCTGACGGCGCGATCTACTTTTGCGATTGGGTGGATCGCAGCTACCCCGTCCATGGTCAAGGACGCGTCTGGCGCCTTCAGCTAGCCAACGAAGATATCGCACCTGCCCCAGCATGGAGCCTTGAGGAATCAATCGCGGCGATGAAAAGTCAGCCCCGTCCGCCGCTTCTCCCTGAGAAGCATGAAAAGGCTCTGCTCGCATTTCCGCCGTGGTCAACGCTTACGCCAGCGCGGCGAGTTAGAATTATCGGCACGATTCGCGATTCTCAAGATATCGCCATCCCCAACGAGCCCGTACCGGACATTCTCGCGCAGGCGCTGAGCGACCAGGACGCTGATGTGCGTCTGTGTGCCGTGCGGTGGATTGCCGACGAGCGAATGGTCGACTTCCGCGACGAAGTCGCCGCCCTTCTCGACGGCGAAATTCCTACCGAGCGCTACTTCCTCGTCGTCCTAGCGGCAACTGAGTGGCTCGACGGCGACGGGTCACCTCCGGACAAAGGGATATCCGACGAATTACTCCAGCGTGAGCTTGCCAATGAAAGCCGTTCGCCGCAGCTTCATGCGCTCGCGCTGCGGCTCATCTCGCCGGATCACGATTGGCTGACGCTCGATCGGTTGCGCGGGTATTTGGCGTCGGACTCGCCCGAGTTGCGGCTGGAGGGGGTGCGGACGCTCGCGATGCAGTCCAAGCCGGAGCGGCTCGCGGTGCTGGCGGAGATCGCGGGCGATGCGGCGCAAGACGCCGAGGTGCGCGCTGAGGCGGTCACGGGGTTGGCGCCGGCTGTTGGGGAGAATGCGGCGCTGTTGGAGACGCTTGCCGCGGGTGATGGCGTTGTTGCCAAAGAAGCGGCCCGGGTGCTGCGGCTGACCCGCAAACGGGCGGCGGCGCCGGAGGAGCATCCGGGCGCCGACGATGTGGAGGGTTGGAACGCGCGGCTCGCCGAGGGCGGGGATGCGGCGTCGGGGCGGCGGTTGTTTTTTACGAGCCAGACACTGTGCGCCACCTGCCACCAACACGGCGGCAGGGGAGGGCGGATCGGGCCGGACCTCACGCGCATCGGCGACCAGCAGGCGCGGGAGCGAATCATTGCTTCGATTCTGCAACCGAGCCAAGAAATCGCGCCGCATTACCAGGCGTGGGAACTCGTCACCACCGGCGGCCTCACGCGCGTTGGTCTGCGGCTGCCGAAGGGGGGCGACGACGGGGTCGAGCCGTACGCGGATCCCAACGGCGTGCAGTTCACGCTCCGCAGCGAGGAGATCGAGCTGCGCTCGCCGAGCAGCACGTCGATCATGCCCGCCGGGCTTGCCGATTCGCTCACGATCGAGGATCTGCGCGACCTCGTCGCGTTTCTGTCCACGAAAGAGTGACGAATCGGGCGGCACGCCCAAGTGCTCGCGGGGCGTGGTCGAAGTGGTGGCGGCGTTGGCGCTTCACCACGCCCTTCGGAGCATCTTGGGCGTGCCACCCGGCCGATTGAGCGCGTTCCGCCCGTTGAGGCATTCCGCGCGGCCGCGTAGAATCGACTACGACGGATCGACGCCTCGCCCCCGCCCACGCCCGCCTCGCCCATGTCTGAACTCCACCATGAATGCGGCGTCGCGGCCATCTACCATCTGGCCGGGCGCGAGACGAGCCCGCTGTGCACGACGCATGGGCCGGCCGAAATCTCGCGGCTCATGCCGCGGATGCTGCTCGACGTGCAGAACCGCGGGCAGCTTTCTGCGGGAATGACCACGTATAACCCCGACCGCAATCAGCTGATCGACACGTTCCGCAAGCTCGGCACGGTCAGTGAGGTGTTCCGCCTGAACCGCCGGCGCAAGGCGGAAGGGATCATGCGGGAGTATGCGGGCCGCGCGGCGATCGGCCACGTGCGCTACGCCACGTGCGGCGGCGAGGACTGCAGCTACGCCCAACCTTTCGAGCGGCATCACCTGCAGCGACATAAGTGGTTTGCCTTCGCGTTTAACGGCCAACTGGCCAACTACGCGGCGCTGCGCGACAAGCTGCTGGCCGAGGACGACCACCATCTGGCTCGCACGACCGACACCGAAATCATCATGCACGAGATCAGCCGCGAGCTGGGCGGCGATCGCCGGCCGTCGCTGATCGAGGTGATGCGAAGCATCGCGAAGCGGTTCGACGGCGCGTACAGTCTGGCGCTGCTCAACGCGCAGGGCGAGATGATGATCGCCCGCGATCCGCTGGGGAACAAGCCGCTGTGCTACGCGATCGAGGGGCCGCTGCTGGCCGCGGCGAGCGAGAGCGTGGCGCTCACGAACCTGGGGTTCCGCGACGAGTCGATCAAGTCGCTCACCCCGGGCCACGCGATCACGGTGGTCGACAACCAGATTTCGATCGAGAAGTTCGCCGAGCCGACGCCCGCGCACTGCTACTTCGAGTGGATCTAC
>JANOIK010000152.1:0-4321 GCA_031407585.1 Planctomycetota bacterium
GTAGCGGGCAGTGGGCAGTGGGCAGTGGGCAGTGGACAGGAAACTCACGGACGCGATCATGGAAATTAATCCGGCACAGCTTGGGCAGATGAAGTTGAAGGCTCTGCGGCCGGGGTTGAACTCGCCGGAGGAGCAGCTTGAGTCGGCTCGTGCGCTCCAGAAGGCCTACACCGACTTTATTGGGAAGACGTTTTTTGGACAGATGATGAAGGCGATGCGGAGCACGGTGGAAAAGCCGGCGTATTTTCATGGCGGGCAGGGCGAAGAGGTGTTTAACTCGCAGCTCGATCAGCAGTTGGCCGACTCGATGAGCGAGGCCAGCGCGCCGCAGATTTCGCAGCCGATGTTCGCCCGGCAGTTTCCGCGGCAGGCAGCGTTGATTGCGGACGCGGATAAGGCGTCCAAGAGTTCGATGACGGATTTAGCGAGTTTGCGGCGAAGGTGAGCGTGTACCCGGGGCGTCCCCCCTCCCCGTCGCTTCGCGAAAGGTACCACCTGCGCTCGGGCGACTTCGGGTCGCCCGTGCTCGGTGCTCCCGTCCCCGCCGAGGGGAGGGAGCCGGAAGTTCATTAAGTATTTAGGGTCGGCAGCGTGACATCACTTGCGACGACATCTTGGGAATCGCAGCTTGCGGGGCTGCTCGAGCGGCTGTCTGCGGCGCAGCGGGAGTTGCTGGCGCTGCTGGCACGCAAGCGCGAGCTGCTGGTGCGGCGCGACCATCAGGGACTAGCCGCACTGGCGGATCGCGAAACACACCTGAGCGAGGAGTTGCAAGCGTGCCACGCGCAGCGCCAGCAGATGCTAGCGGCTGCGGATGCCGAGGGCTTTCCGCATGAATCGCTCGCCGATTTGGCCGCGGCGTTGCCGGCGAGCGCCTCGCGCGGCAAGCTCAGCGGCGGCGTGGCCGAGGCGCGCGAGCAGGCCCGCCTCATCCGCCACGAGTGCCTGACGCAGTGGGTGGCGGTGCAGCGCACGGTGCTGCATCTGGCCCAAATGCTGGAGATCATTGCTACCCGCGGCCGCTCGCAGCCGACATATGGGAAAGGCCAGATTCTCGAGCGCGGCGGCGCGCTCATGGATCAGGCCGTTTAGGGGTGAGCATCGAGGAGCGAGGAGCGAGTGCTAGCACTCAGGCTCCCTCGCATGTCCTCACTCGCTCCTGGCTCCTAACTCCTCGCGCCTTCTCGTTGTATGTCTCTCTTCGGCTCGATCCAGATGGCGGGCAATACGCTGCAGGCCATGCAGATTGGCCTGCACGTGGTTGGCAATAATATCGCCAACGCCAACACGCCGGGGTACATCCGCGAGCGCACGATCTTTGCGACGGCGCCGACGATGAAGCTCGGCGACCTGACGCTCGGGCTAGGCGTGCAGGTCGCGGGCATCGTTCAGAGCCTCGACAAATTTGCCGAGGACCGGCTGCGCGGCGCCGGCGGCGATCGCGCGAGCGCCGAAGTTCAGGAGAATACGTACCAGGATCTCGAAGCGATCCTCGGCCCGCTCAGCGAAACAAACCTCGGCTCGTCGCTCACTAATTTCTTTAACAGCCTCGAGGAGATCGCGGGGGCGCCAGAAGATGTGGCGATTCGAAACCTCGCCGTAAAGGCAGGCAAGGCACTGGCGACTGACATCACGACGGTGCACCGGCGCGTGGAGACTGTGTACGCCGACTTCACGACGAAGGTCGAGAACCTGGGCACGGAGATCAACTCGCTGACCGAGCAGATCAAGAAGCTGAATCTGCAAATCGTGTCGCTGGAAGGCGGCAACGGCGCGTCGAGCCAGGCCGGCGGCCTGCGCAGCGAGCGGAACAATGCCGTGCGGCGATTGTCCGAGATCGCCGACGTGGAAGTCAAAGAGACGGAAACCGGCGCCGTCAATGTATCGCTCCACGGCGAGCAGCTGGTGTTCGAGGGAACGCGCCGCGAAGTGAGCGTGGGCTACGGCGCCAACAATGGCTTGCCGACCGCGCGACTCCGCTTCGCCGACACCGACAGCGACCTCGTTGCCGGCGGCGGCGAGTTGGCCGGCACGATCGAGGCCCGCGACGAGATCGTGGGCGCCTTTTTGGGCCGGCTCGACGACTTCGCCGGCAGCCTCGCTTTCGAGTTCAACAAGGTGTACTCGCAAGGGCAGGGCATCAACGGATTCAAGACCACGACCAGTCAGAACGCGGTCGAGAGCGCGACCGCGGGACTCGACGAGGCGGGACTCGACTTCACCGCCACCAGCGGCACGTTCAATGTGCTCGTGTACAACACCTCGACCAAGCTCACTTCGACGCACACGATCAACGTCGATCTCGACGGGCTCGACAACGACACGTCGCTCGGCAGTCTGGCCGCGCAATTGGACGCGATCGGCGGAATCACGGCCCAGGTGACCAGCGACAATCGGCTGCGGCTCACGAGCGATAGCGCGGAGCTGCGCGTCGCGTTCGAGGGCGATACCAGCGGGGCGCTCGCAGCGCTGGGGATCAACACGTTCTTTACCGGGGCGGGCGCCTCCGATTTGGCGGTCAACGCCGAGCTGCTGGCCGATGGCTCGAAGTTCGCAGCGTCGCGGGCCGGCATCGGCGTGGACGTCACAAACATTCCGCGCCTGGTGACGCTGCAGGACGAGGGCGTCGACGGCTTGGGCGGCGAGTCTTTCACTGGCCTGTACAACCAGCTTGTGAACGACACGGCCCAGGGCGCCGCGGCGGCGGGGTCGGTCGCCGACGGATTTCGCGTGTTCGAGGACACGCTCGCCGCGGCGGCTCAAGCGGCCAGCGGCGTGAATCTCGACGAAGAAGCGATCGACATGATCATGCTGCAGCAGACGTACCAGGCGTCGGCGCGGTACATCTCGACGCTGTCGGAGTTGATGGAGGTTTTGATTAATTTGTGAGGGGCGGGCGCGGGGCCGTGAGTCGAACTCGCTCGGCTTCGCGGACTGCGCCTCGCGGCTAAACCACACGTGTTGCGGAACGCGGATTGACGGCTTTTGACTTTTTGGCTTCTGACACCTGACTCCTGACCCCTGACGCCTTTTTATGGCCGGCATTGTTCCTGTACCGACGTCGCGGGTGAGCAGCTACTACGTGCGGCAGCGGCTGCAGTCGCAACTGCAGGGCGATCAGCTCGAGCTGTTCCGGCTGCAGAACCAGGTGAGCACCGGACGGCGGATCACGCGGCCCAGCGAGGACGCGCCGGCGGCGCAGCGGGCGATCACGCTGCAGCGGCTCATCGAGCGGAAGACGCAACTCAAGTCGAACGTCGAGACGGGGCAATCGTTCTTGACTGCCACGGATGTGGCGCTCAACGACGTCGCGTCGCTGCTGGGCAACATTCGCGGCCTGGCGCTGGGCGCCGCCAGCACGACCGCGACGGACGAAGAACGCGCCGTGGCGGCCACCGAAGTCGATCAGGCCATCGACCAACTGCTCGCCATCGGCAACAAACGGTTCCGCGGCCGGTACCTTTTCGCCGGGTCGCAAACGAATATCGAGCCGTATGCCAAAAGCGGCAACGCGGTGAGCTACGCGGGTGATGAGAAGCTGATTCAGAACTTCTCGGACCTGGACGTGCTGTTCTCGACTAACGCCCCGGGGAACAGCGTGTTTGGCGGCATTTCCCAGGAGGTCGTCGGCGGCGCCGACTTGGATCCCCATTTGAGCGCCGACACGCTGCTGAGCAGCCTCCGCGGCGGGCGGGGGATCAGCTCCAACGGCGCTTTGCAGATTTCCGACGGCACAAACATTTCCACCGTCGACATCAGCCGCGCCGTGACCGTGGGCGACGTCGTGCGGCTAATCGAAGAGAACCCGCCCACGGGGCGGCAGGTGACCGCCTCGGTGACGCGCAGCGGGCTGACGTTGCAACTGAACACGAGCGGCGGCGGCAATCTCACGGTGACGGAGGTCGGCAGCGGGCGCGCGGCGAGCGAGTTGGGGCTGCTTAATGCAACCGGCGTGGGAACGGCGCCGCTCGTCGGCACCGACCTCGAGCCGGTGATGCTCAAGACGACGCGGATCGACGACCTGCTCGGCTCGAAGGCGCGGGCGCGGCTGTTCTCCGCCGGCGACAACAACGACCTGCTCATCGAGGCCGCCCACAACGGCACGACGTTCGGCGGCGCCCAACTCGATGGCGTCACGGTTCAATTCGTCAACGACGCAACCGCCGGCTCCGAGTCGGCAGTCCTGGCCGGCAGCACGCTCACGGTGCACATTGCCGCGGGTGTGACGACGGCCAACACTGTGGCCGAGGTCATCAACGCCGAGGGGCATTTTACGGCGCGGCTGGATCCCACTGATTCGACGTCGCCGGTGCTCGCTGGC
>JANOIK010000182.1:0-19546 GCA_031407585.1 Planctomycetota bacterium
GCCGTCTGCGACGCGAGCGTCACCGCCACCAGCGCCGCCACGCCGATCACGACGCTCGCCAGTGTCAGCGCCGCACGCAGCGGCCGACTGCGAGACTCTCGCATTGCAAGCTTCAGGGCAATCATCGCACCTTCCCCGCGATCGCCGGCGGTTGAGAGCGCGATTGCCGCTCGTCGGATTCAATCTTGCCGTCCCGCACCTTCACGATGCGATCGGCCGTCGACGCCACTTGCATATCGTGCGTCACGATGACCACGGTCTGGCCCTTCTCGTCGACCAGCTCCCGCAGAAGCTCCATAACCTGCTGGCTGCTGCGGCTGTCGAGGTTTCCCGTCGGCTCGTCGGCGAGCACGAGCGCCGGCTCGATCGCCAGCGCCCGGGCCACCGCCACGCGCTGCTGCTCGCCGCCGCTCATCATGCTTGGCAAATGGTCGGCTCGCTCCGCAAGGCCCACGGACTTGAGTGCCTTGACCGCCCGCTCGCGCGCCACGGCCTCGCTCACGCCGTCCAGTTCCAGCGGCAGCGAAATGTTTTCGAGCGCCGAGAGCGTCGGCATCAGGTTGAACGCCTGGAACACGAAGCCGATTCGCCGTCGCCGTAACTTGGTGCGTTCGTCGTCGGTGAGGCCGGCAAGGTCGAAGCCGTCGATGAGCACTGTGCCGGAGGTCGGCGAGTCGATCGCGCCCAGCAGGCTCAGCAGACTGCTCTTTCCGCTGCCCGAGGGACCGATGATGGCCATCAGCTCGCCGGGCTGGATCGCGAGGTCGATGCCGCGCACGGCTTCGACCGTGACGCCGCCCACGATGTAATTTTTGGTGACTCGCTTGGTCTCAAGAACGGGCATTCGACCACCTCGGCGTGCAACATCGTGCTAAGTCTTGCCGCAAAACGGAAGACGAGGACTGGGAGCAATTTGCGCGCCGCCGGGCTGGGCGTCAACGCGTCGCCCCACGCAATACTAGGGCGGGTATTGAGCGATCGTTTGGCGCGCGACGCGGGGAATCTCGGGTGGGAGACGCGCGCTCGCGTGCAAGACTCGTGAGTTTTGCACGGAAAAATCGATTCCGCGAAAGGGCGTGCGGAATTCAGGTCGTCGCGAGATCGTTAAGGCTGAAAACGCCGAGCGGCGCGGCTAAGCGACCGCCGCCTTTTGCTCGCCGCCGTGGGATTTCACAGGCGTAACTCCGCAGGCCGCCAGCGCCGCCTCGACCCGCGCGTCGAGCGCCGCGAGCTGCTCGAGCAATTGGTCGTGCCTCTCGTCGAGCGATTCCAGCAGCAAAGGTCGATCCGCAGTCGCCATCGTCGAGGATATCCCTCATTTGGCGCTGCCCTGCTTGCATCGTCGCGACCCAAAATCCCGCAGCGCCAGTCCCCGATATCGACCCCCTGCCACCCCCCAAGCGAGCCCCCGGCGCTCTCCCGGGCGTCTCTTTCCCGCCCAAAATACCGCTGGCGCCGGCTACGCCAACTTTGCCGCCTCCTCCCGCCCTGCCCGACTGGTTCTGGGGCTCGGAGCGATTTCCTCCCCCTTTACGCCCCGCCGCGCCGATGCTACCTTACCAGTTCCCTGTCAAAGGGTTACGGCTCTCGTAGGCCAGGCACGTTCCCGCGATCGAAAGGCGACTGCTTCGTGGTTAAGTTGACATTGCGTGACAAAGAGACCGCTCAAGAAGCGGTTCGGCGATTCCGAAAGCTGGTCGAGCGCAGCGGCATCAAGAAAGAGATCCGCGTGCGCGAATTCTACGAGAAGCCCAGCGAGACCCGCCGCCGCGCACGCCTTCGCGCCCAACGCCGCGCTCGCCGCGATCGCCTCATGGGTCCGGCGCTCTAAGCACGCTTAGAGCTCGTCGCGTTGTCCCTTTTCTCCCCGCTTGCGGCTTAGCGTTCTTCCGCCTCGCTGCGCGCAAAAAAAAACAGGGCCAGCCGCTCCCTAGCGACTGACCCTGCTTTGGGTCATACACTCTTTTCAACTCGTCTCGCTCAGAAGGCCACTTCGACGCGGGCGAACAGCCCGTCGAAGCCGAGGATGTTCGCGTCGTCGTAATGACCGACCTGGAACTGGCTTTGGAAGTCATACGTCTCGCTCGTGCCGAGATCGTGCCAAGCCGACCAGAAGTAGCCGCTGCTAAGCGTAGCATGGCTGCCGAGGTGTACCGAGCCGCCGAGCTCGATCTCGGTGACCGGAATGATCTGCTCGCAGTCCTTGCGATGGAACGCAGTCCCGGCCTGGTTGGTCACCAGCGTCTCCAGCTCTACGTCGCCCAACAAGAGTGACCAGTCGCCACGGGCGAACAAGCTCACCAACCCGCGACGGCCGATGTAGCGGCGGCCCATGAGGCCGACGCGCGGGCCGAAGCCCTCGAAGTTCATCGTCGTATTGTAGCCGTCGATGAAGGCGCGGTTGTTGAGCGGATCAAATGAGTCGAGCCCGCGGCTCCAATTGACGTCTGCGAACCGGATGCCGCCGCTCCAAGTGATGTCCCACGCGGGGCACCAGCCACAGCCGCAGGCGTCCGAGCCGCACGAGCCATCGCCGCAACAAGGGTCGTCGCAGCAGTCGCCGCAGTCCTTGCCGCAACCGCATTGCAGGGCGCAGCCCAGCGGAATGGTCTTGGCGAAGCTCAGATCGAACGTCCTCAAGTCCACGTCGGCGTGGCCTTCGACGTTGTTGTCGACTTCAAACGGGCCAAAGATGTCGACGGTTGATGAGCTATCGGCCGCCACGTCGGCGTCACTCGTCATGCGGCGAAAATTGAACATCATCGCCCCGCCGCAGTCGGGCAGGTACACTCCGCCATAAAACCCGTAAGACGAGTTGTACTCGAAGTCGTAGCAGCGCCAGTTCTCGCCGCCGTTGACGATATCCTGCTCGACGAAGGCGAGCGCATCGCTGAAGTTGGCCTTGGCGTAGATGTACTCGGCGCCGAAGACGAGCTGGATCGGCCGGCTCAGCAAGCCGCCGAAGCCAACGCCTCCGCCGCCGTCGCCGCCACCGCCGCCGTACATGCTTGTGCCGCCGCCGACCGAGCCCATGCTCACCTGATTGTAGGCGGCAAGCTCGGCGTCCTCTTGGGACTGCAGCTCGGACGCGAAGTCGGTCGAGACCGGCGCGTCGCCGCTAGTTTTGCCCTGCTCGGCCTGCACGCGCAAAGCGCCGGCCAGCACGGCGCACGCTGCCAGCGCAGCGGCGCACCATGATCGCAGTTTCATTCTGAATTCCCCCCTTAAGAGTGCTATCAGGCCGCTTGGCCCCGGCGCACGTGCGATCCAATTCGCACGCGCGGCCGTCGACGTCTGTCAGGGCGATCGAGCGATTGCGGGATCGCGGCGCCTGATAGATTCGTGACTCATGGGAGGTAATCGGACGCCTGATAACCGGCACTTTCGGCTTTCTGCGATAAATCCGCAGAATCGGCGCCACCGGCGCCACCGGAACGACTGCTTCAACCGCACCGTCTTACCGGCTTACTGCCACGCGCCAGAGAGCGTGAACGCCGCCCAGAATTCCGGCGGCAGCGTCTTGATCGATCCGGCGTCCGGCGGCGGCAACGCGCCGCGAGGGACTGACCCAGGATTGTGGAGCGCCCACAACTGAGCTTCCCGCAGCGCGTCGAGAATCGTCATCTCTTCCTCGAGGTAGTTGCGGTAAAACTCCTGCATGATCCGCTGCGTGGCTTCGTCGTTCACTTTCCAGAGGCTGGCGACGGTGGAGCGGGCGCCGGCGACTTGGAATGCTCGCTGTACGCCGAGCACGCCCTCGCCCCCCTCGGCGGCGCCTAATGCGGAATCACATGCCGAGAGGACGACCAACTGCGCGTTGCCCAGC
Source organism: Planctomycetota bacterium (assembly GCA_031407585.1). Classification (GTDB taxonomy): domain Bacteria; phylum Planctomycetota; class Planctomycetia; order Pirellulales; family Lacipirellulaceae; genus Lacipirellula. The sequence continues at coordinate 3,827 of JANOIK010000182.1, forward strand.
GGCAGCACGGCAATCTCGTCGGCGGTGAGAAAACCGTCGTCGGGCATCTGGTCGATCTGAGTCGGATCGTCGGGCACTTCGGGGGGATTGTTGGCGCCAGCGAGCACGAGCCCCGAGAGCATTCCCGGGCTGTAGCCAAAGGCCGAGCTGCCTCGGTCGTCGTCGGCGCCCGTCCCGCTCGCAGTCGTTGCCGACGACTTGTCCCCTGCCGAGAAGAATCCGTGCGTCGCCAAATGCATGATGTAGCACTGCGGCGCCAAGCGGCGGAACTCTTCCTCCGTGGCGGTCGCGCCGCTCATCTCGGCGATCCGGTCCGATCCCTCGGGAAGATCCTGGGTGCGGGCGTACATCCGCATCACGAAGGCCGCCTCGCTTTCCGATCCGCGCAGGAACTGCAGCGGGCCATCCCCAGCGACCGATCGCATCGCGACGGCGTCGCTGGTGTTTCGTTCCCAAGGTTTGACCCGCTTGACGCCCGTTGCGGGCAGATCCGCGGCAGTCGTCTCGCGGTGATCGTAGTCGACGCCGCCCATCACCAGCAGCTCCTTGGCTAGCTCTTCGCGAACCGTGCCGGCCATGAGCGTGGGAATCAGTTGCGGCACCGGCACGAGCACGAGCCGCAGTTCTTCGAGGAGGTAGGTCTCCGGTTTGCTGCCAGGCAAGGCGGCGAACGGCAGGCGGCCCAGCTCGCCATCGGGCGAGATTAGCACGGTGCCGGCGCCAGCGAGCGCGTTCTCCAGCGGCTGCCAGATGGCGTTGCGGAGCGTGCGCCCCGCCTCTTCGCTGGGACCGCCCATTCCGAAGTTGGCGCGCCAGGCATCAATCGCCGCAGCCAGGGGCTCGACGGGGCCGAGATCGAACATGTGCACGTCCGCGGTTTCGCTCTCGCCCGCGCGGACGACGAATGCCGCCAGGCGCCGCTCGTCGACCAACTGGCTGGGGTCGTCTTTGTCCGGCACTCGCGCCGAGTACTCCAGGTAATCGACGAGCGCTCCGTCCTGCGGCAGGGAACCGACCAACTGCTCCAGGGTAATCTGACCGCTTTCCCCAGCGCCGTCGGCCGCCGCAGCGAGCGTGCCCTCCGCGGCAGGCGCCGTTTCGGCGAGTTGCAGTTCGTTGATTCTCTTATTCAGCTCGAGCTCGATCTCCTGCTTTCGCGACTCGAGTTCGTTGTAGCGAGCCTGCCACTTTTTCACGTCGCCGTCGATCGTGGAAGCCTGCGACAGCATGGTCTGCAGCGACGCCCACTGCGGAACAATTCGTCGCAGTTCGTCGCGCAGCTTGACCAACTCCTCCGACCCGTTGACGAGGGACTGGGCCCGTTGCCGCACGAGCGTGGAGCCTTTCCACGCGAGGACTTGCCGGTATGCCGTTTGGCCCCCCTCGGGCTCGCGCATCAGGCATCGCAGGAAGCCGTGGAGGATCAACTGCAGTTTGTGCTGGTAAGCAATTTGCTGACGCTCGGTGTAGGTGTAGGACACCTTGTTCATGTGGTCGAACGCGATTTTCAGAGCGCGCTGCAGCGGCAGCCCCGCCTCGGCGTACTGGCCCGAACGCTCGCGCCAGGTGGCCTGGCCGTACAGCGTGAAGGCAAAATCGGGATGGTCGGCCCCTTGGGCCTTCTCCCGGACGCCGAGCGATTCCGCGTACAGCGCCTCGACCTCGCCGTGATGCTCCTCCATGCGCTGATAGAGCTCGGCGATATTGTCCTCGATGGTCGCATATTCCGGCGACTCGGCGCCGCTCTTATCGCGAATGGTCAGGCCGCGAATTAACTCCCTCGCCTCCAGGTACTTTTCCTCGGCTTGGAAATAGTCATTCGTCACCATGTAGGCGCCGGCCAACTTGCTCAGACCTTCGGCATACTCCAGGTTATCAGTCCCGAGGATGTCCTTGCGGATGTCAGAGGCGAGCTCGTACTTTTCCTTCGCTTGCCGATCGTCTCCGACGGTGATCAGCGCCTCCGCGAGCTCGTCGAGCCCGCGGCAGTAAGTCAGGTGCCGCTGCTTGAAAATGGCGGATCGCAAGTCGAGCGATTGCTGGTAGAGCCGTAGAGCCTGGTCATACTCGCCCAGGGCAAGATTTGCCCGCGCCATGTCGCTGAGGCTGTGGGCATAGCGGGCGTGGTTCGTGCCTACGGTTTCGGCGGTGAGATCGCGCGTCCGCTCGGCGGCGCGAAGCGACTCGCCGTAATGCGCCTCGTCGAAGAGCAAGTCCACCTCTTCGTGAGCGTCATCCCATTTGAGATACTTGCGCAGCTGGCCGAGCGTCATCGCGCGCAGTAGCTGCACCTCCTTGAGTGCGATTTCCGCATCGACTGTCTGCCAGTCGTCCGCGTCGTTGTTCTTCCTGCGCCACGCCAGGGCTTCTTCATAGCGTTTTTCGGCTTCTGCCAAAAGTTGGTCGACGGCGGCTTTGACCGCGGCGTCCTCGGCTTCCGCCTCGCTGTTAGAGACCGCGCTGAGCGCGGCTTCCTGATAGGTGCTGGCAATCCACTCGACGGAAAACACCGTCTCTCGATCGTCCTCGCCTAGCCACTCGCGCTCGATGGCGAGCATGTCGACGGCCTGCTTGACAGCGTCGTCGTACTTCTGTTGGCCGCGGAGGTCCCGCGCCGTTTGCCACAGATGATCCCGCCGCGAGCGAGTGCGATTGCCGACGTAAATGGGGTCGTCGGGGTCGAGTTCAATCGCGCGATCATATTCGGCGATCGCCGCCTCGTACTCGCCGCGCCGGTGGTACGCGTTGCCGCGAGCGTTGTAGCGCTCGTCGCTTTTGGGCTCCAGGCTGATTGCCTTCTCGTAGTCGGCGAGAGCAAGAGCCCAGTGATCCTCGACGCCGTCCTTGCTGTAGGCGTTGGCACGGTTCTCGTAGTAGACGGCCCCGTCGGGATCGAGCCCGATCGCCGTCGTGTAGTCTTCGATCGAGGGCGCGTAATCCTCCATGTCGTAATACACGTGGCCGCGCGAATTGAACAAACTAAGGCGCTGGCTGTCCATGCCGATGGCCTTGTTGAAATCGCGCAGCGCGGCACCGAACCGCTTGGACAAGCGATTGGAAATTCCGCGGTTCTCCAGATAGAGCACGCTCGAGTCGTCGATCTGAATCGCCCGCGAGTATTCCACGATCGCGCGGTCGTAGTCTTCGTGATAATAGAATGCGTCGCCGCGCGCGTTGTAGCGCGCCGCGTCGTTGGGCGCGAGCGAAACCGCCTTGTCATAGTCTGCGATGGCCTCGTCCCAACGGTCCGCCAAACGCAGCGCATCGCCGCGCGCTTCGAGGTAATCGGGCATCTTCGGGGCCAGCTCAGCCGCCTTAGTGAAGTCGGCAATCGCGCGGTCGAAGTCGCCTTTCGCTTTGTACGCGTTTCCGCGGGCGAAGTAGCGCACCGGGTTGGCGTCGTCGAGACCGATGGATTTCTCGAAGTCGGCGAGGGCCAGGTCCCATTGGGCCAGATAACGCCGGCAGATCGCGCGGTTTTCCCAGTAGAGCGGGTTCTCTGGCGCCAGTTCGAGCGCCTTAGCGTAGTCGAGCGCCGCCTTTTCGTAGTCGCCGCTGTTGTAGTACTCGTCGCCGCGCGAGTTGTACGCTTCGGGGTCTTCGGGATTGAGACGAATCGCCTCGTCGAACGTCTCGAACGACGCTTCGCGATTGCCGGCGAGAGCCAGCGAGCGAGCGCGATTGAAGCGGTACAGGTTTTCCGTCGAATCGAGCTCGATGGCCTTCGCGTAGTCGGCGATCGCCGCTTCGTAGTTTCTCAGCGAGTGATAGGCATTCGCGCGATTGTTGTACCGGCTCGCGCTGACGAGCCCCAGGTCCATCGCCTTGGTGTAGTCGTCGATCGCCTTTTGGTAGTCGGAAATAGCGTAGTAGGCGTCGGCGCGCGAGTTGTAATGGGCAGGATCGGTGGGGGCGAGCGAGATCGCCTTGTCATAGTCCGGCAGCCACGCGCTGGCAGGCTCGCCGCCGAGGCGCCGGGACAGCGCCCGGTTGACGAAGTACAGCGCCTTCGTGCCGTCCAGTTCGATTGCCTTAGTGTAGTCGGCGATCGACTTGGCGTAGTCCGATTGCCAGTAGTATTCCTGGCCGCGGGTGTTCCAGCGGACCGCGTTCTGGGGATCGAGATCGATCGAGTGCGTGAGGTCCGCAAAAGCGTTCTCGACGTCGCCGAGCAGCCGCCGCGTGAACCCGCGGTTCTCCCAGTAGAGATTCGTCTTGGGATCGAGCTCGATAGCCTTGGTGTAGTCGGCCTCGGCGAGCTTGTAATCCGGCTTGTAGTAGTAGCCGTCGCCGCGCGCGTTGTACCTGGCGGCGTTATCGGGATCCATTTCGATCGCCGTGTTGTAGTCGGCGAAGGAAAGGTCCCAGTTGCCCATCGTGCGATGAAGGTTCGCACGATTCTCGACGTACAGCGGCTCTTCCGGCGCAAGGCGATTCGCTTCGTTGTAGTCGGCCATCGCCAATTCGTATTTGCCGACGGCCTGGTAGGCGACGGCGCGGTAGTTGAGATAGGTGGCCTTGTCGTTGGCCAACTCAATCGCCTTGCCGTAATCGTCCCATGCGCCGTCGGGGTTGCCGCCCAGCCGGGTGGCCAGCGCGCGGTTGAGGAAATACACGGCGCTGGTTGCGTCCAGCTCGATGGCTCGGGTGTAGTCCTTGGCCGCCGCGGCGTAGTCCAGCTCAAAGTAGCGGGCGTCGCCGCGCGAGTTATAGCGGACCGCATTGTTGGGGTCCAAGCTCACAGCCTTGTCGTAGTCGGCGTACGCCTCGTCCACGCGATGAAGCTGACGCCGCGCGGCGCCGCGGTTTTCCCAGAATAGCGCGCCGGCGTCGTCCAGTGCGATGGCGTTGTTGTAGTCAGCTTCTGCCGCGGCGTAGTCCTTCAGCGCGTAGTAGTGGTCGCCGCGCGAGTTGAAGTTCAAGGCACTTTTCGGCTCGATGCGAATCGCTTCGTTGAAGTCGGTGAGCGCCTCGGCCGGCCGCCCCGCATTGCGCCGGGCGTCGCCGCGGTAGCGATAATACTGAGCCGTTTCCGGGCTGAGCTTGATCGCCGCGCTGTAATCGGACTCCGCCTCGTCGTACTTGGCCTGCGTGTAGTATGCATTGGCTCGTGCGATGAAATGGCTGTCACTCTCGGCGTTGAGCTTGATCGCGGCGTCGTAGTCGGCGTAGGCCAGGTCCCACTGATCCGACATCCGATAGGCGCTACCACGCGACTCGAGAATGTCCGAGTCCGACGGCTCGAGTTTCAACGACGTTGCGTAGGCCGCGATGGCTTCCGCATAGCGCCCCTGGTCGTACAAGGCATGCCCGCGGGCATTGTGCACCGATGCGTTGTCCGGGTTGAGCGCGAGCGCGGCGTCGAAGTCCGCGTACGCCTCATCCCATCGCTTGAGGTACCGGTAGCAAACGCCGCGGCTTTGCAGGTATGCCGGCGTCTCGGCGTCGAGTTCGTGGGCCTTCGAGTAGTCGGCGGCCGCCAGTTCGTAGTCGCCTGCGCCCGCGCGGGCAAAGTAAGCGTCGCCGCGGGTGTTCCAGCGGGACGCGCTCTCGGGCGTGATTTCGATCGCCTTCGAAAAGTCGGCGAGCGATCCTTCCCAGAGGCTGCCGGCGTCGGCCGATGCCTGAGCGAGTTTCTTGCGGGCGAATCCGCGATTCTCCCAGTACAGTGCGAGCGCGGGATCGAGTTCGATGGCTTTATCGTAATCGGACTCCGCCGCCGCGTAATTCGCCAGATACCAGTAGCCGTCGCCGCGAATGTTGTAGTAGTTCGCGGTGTCGGGACTCGCGGCGATGGCCTCGTCGCAATCTTTGACGACGAGTTCGTACTGCTGAAGCCGCAGATTAACGGCGGCGCGATTCGACAGCACGACGGCGTCGCCCGGCGAGCGCTCGAGCGCCGCGGTGTAGTCTTCGACGGCTCGGGCATCGTCCCCCACGCGTTCGCGGCAAATGCCGCGGAGGTTGTAAGCCTGGTCGTCCGTAGGATTGAGCGCGATGGCCTGATCGAAGTCCTTGATCGCTTGCTCGTACTGCTCTTCAAAGCGATATGCGTCGCCCCGAGCGATGTACCGCACGGGGTTCGTGGGGTCGAGCTTGACCGCCAGATCGAACTCGGGCACGGCTTCGTCAAAACGATCGGCAAGGCGCAGCGATTTGGCGAGGTATTCGTGATTCGACGCCGAACCCGGCGCCAGTTCCACCGCTTTGGCGTAATCTGCAATCGCCTGTTCGTACTCTTCCCGCATGTTGTAGGCATGCCCGCGCGCGGCGAAGCGGGCCGCGTCGCGCGGCGCCAGATTGATCGCGGCTTCGTAGTCGTCAAACGCCGCGTCCCATTGCCTCAGATCCCGCAGCGCGATTGCGCGGTTTTCCCAGTAGAGCGCCTTGGTTCCGTCCAGATCGATCGCCGTGGTGAAGTCGTCGAGCGAGCGCTCGTACTGGCCGTAGTAGTAATAGGCGTCGCCCCGAGCGTTGTAGCGAGCCGCATTATTAGGATCGAGCGCGATGGCCTTGTCGAAATCCGCGATCGCAAGCTCCCAATCGCCCGCGACACGGTACGCGTTGCCGCGGTTCTCCCAATACGCGGCGTAGTTGCGGTGGTATTCGGGGTCGTAGGCTTCAACGAGCCGAATCGCTTCGGTGTAGTCGACGATGGCCTTGGCGTAGTCGCCTTTAGCCACGAACGCTTCGCCGCGGGTGCTGTAGCGCGCCGGGCTTGTCGGCTCCAACGCGAGGGCGGCAGTGTAGTCCGCGAGCGCCTCATCCCACCGACGCACCATGCGGTAGGAGTAGGCGCGGTTTTCCAAGTACAGCGGCGTCTCGGGGCTCAACTCGCACGCCCGGCCGAAATCCAGAATGGCGTGCTCGTAGTCGTTGAGAAAGTAGTAGGCGTCCCCGCGCGTGTTGTACGCCAGGGCCAAGTCCGGCGCTCCCGCGATGGCGGCGGTCGCGTCTTCGATCGCCTTGGCGAAATTACGCAGCTTGTTGTGGACGACGGCCCGGTCGGCCAGCAGCTTCGGATCCTTGGGCTTGCGGACGAGCGCGGCGGTGTAGTCGCGAATGGCTTGATTGTAGAGACGCCCGGTTTCGGCCGCCGATGCGACGCCGCCGAGCGCGGCGTAGGCCATTGCGCGAGAGCCGTAGGCCAGGCTGTCGTCATCGTTGATGCGCAGCATCTCGTCGAACTGTTTGATCGCCGCGTCATACTCAGCGAGTTGGTAGTGGGCCATGCCGCAGGCGTGCCAGCGGCTGGCGTTGTCGCGATCGAGCCGAGTGAGCGCGGTGTAATCGGCGAGGCCCTCGGGGAACCTGGACAACGCCCAATACAAATCGCCGCGCTGCTGAAGGGCGTCGAGATTCTGAGGCTCCAGGCGAAGCGCCTCGTTGAAGTCGGCGAGCGCGCGGTCGCGATTCTCGGCCGCCGCCAGCTTCTTGCCGCGTTCGAGATAGGCGGCCGCGTTGGAAAGCGGACCACTGTCAGCCGCCGGCACTGCGGCCTGCTGCGCCGCGGCCGAGTCCCCGAAGGATCCGGCGCCAAGCCCCACGCTCACAACCGCGGCTACGGCGGCGAGCGGCCCGGCGAATCGCTGCCATTTTTTGCGTTGCATCGTCACATCCCGGTGGGATCGAAAACCGTCCCGTGTTGCCGCCTTAAGAAGTTGCCATCATTGAACTTGAGCCATGCCGCGACATCCTTTTTATCCTCACCCGCCACCCGCCGTGCAAGGCCGTTCTAGGGGGCGCCGGGCGGCGCGGCGCCGCCCGGCGGAGGCAGAACGGTCCACGACAGCCGGTGCAGGGCGTATTTGGCGATGTCGGGCGCCGCGCTGCCCCCGCGATCGCCCGAACCAAACGCCGCCGTGGCCAGCAATTGCCCCAGCGGACTGCCCAACGCCGACCTGGGATCGTTCTTGCCCCGCGGCAAGCCCTTCTGCTCGAGGAACACAAAATTCTGCGGCGTCGACTCGCGCTGCGCCAGGGTGGCGACGATCAGCACGTCCTCCAGGCCAACGGTGGTCGTCGCATCGATCGTAAACTCGCAGACCGCGGGGGCGCCTTCCGGCACCAGACGATTGTTGAATCCGCCGCGATCGTTCTGCGCCGCCGTGGGAAAATAGCTGACGATGCCGAACGCACTGTCGACGTAAAGAATGGTCACATCGACTGGCGCGCCGCTGTCGTTGAAGACGCTGACTCGCAAGGTGTCGAGGTTCTGGGCGGTGATTGGCTTCATTCGGTCAATTTCTTCGAACTTGCCGGTCTCGGCGTTGCGGCGCTCGACGACTACGCGCAGCGTCACCGCGGGATCGTCGGGGTTGCCGACGATAATTTCCTCAGTGCTTGTCGCCAAGCGGCGGATGTTTTCCGCTTTGGCCATGAGATCGAGCGCCACGGAAAGCGGTGAGACGCGCGCCACATCCGCGGCGAACGGGCCGAAGGTGTGCGGCGCATCGGTGCCGGACCCTGCTGCGACCGCGCGGCGAAGGTAGATGTCCTTGCCTTGCACCAACAACAGCGCGTCGGGTTGCTCGCCTTCGTCCGCCTGGCGGATGAGCGCAGCGGGCATGGCGGCCAGTTCTCGTACGACGCCTTCGACGCCTGCCAAATTCGTCGTGCGGTTCTCCGAGTAAAGCGCAGCGACGCCCACAGACAGTTTCAACGACGTGGCGGCCACAAACGCCAGTTCGCACCGCCCGGGCGCCGGCAGCGCATCGCCGGCCACTTCGGGAATGTCGCCAAAGGCGCACGCCTCGACGCGCGCCGTCGTGGGCGTCGCTTCGGTCACGCGCACACAGCCGACAGGTACGTCATCGCCCTCGAAACCCGTTGGGGGAAACACCGTGTACGTGGTGCCCACGGTCGCCCCGTGCAAGAGGCCCGCGTTGATCGACAGTCGTTGGTACTCTTCATCGCGATAGAGCGTAATCGCCGACCGGTCTTTCCACAGCCCCTCGCCCAACACTTGAAAGTCGAGCTGCCCCTTCGAGCCCAGGATGAAGCCGATGTCTTGCCACTTCCAATTCTCGTAACGCCAGCAAATCTGCTGCGCGAGCTCGCGGTAAGTCAGCGGCCGTTTCGATCGCGCAAGCACCCAGTTCATTGCGTACGTAAGTTGACCATACGAGGGCCCATCCAGCCGGTTGTCCGGGGGCATGGGGTGCTCGAGTTCCTCGGTCTGGTCATCGACGGCGTAGAGCGCAACCAGGCCCGGCAGGTCTTCGTCGGGGTCGATCTCCAGCTCTGCGAGACCCGCGGGAGCCGCCGCGTCGCTCACTTCGGCGCCCTCGCCGTCCTCACGTTGCGGGTCGCGCGGCCCGTTGATCACAGCCGGATCAACCCAGCGCGATCGCGAATACGCGTTTTCGTCGGGAGCGCCGCTGCGATCCATCGTGCCAGAGTGGCACGTGTCTGCGACAAAGAACACCGAAGCCCCGCCCGCGCGAATCCCATCGAGCCACGTCCGGAACTGATCGTCCCGAATCGCGTTCACCACCGGCTTGTCGTATTCCCATGCGGTGATGTCCTGCGGCAGGAACACCTCGTCCAGGCCGTCGAGTTCCTCGTCATTGGCATAGTCGGGGTCGTCGTTGGTCTGCTGGCTGCCATGGCCGGCGATGAGGATGAACACGCGATCGCCCTCGACCACGCGATCGATCAGCGCGGCAAACTCGCGAAAGATATTGGCGTTCGTCGGCTGCAGCGATTCCTCGTTCGCATACACGAGCGTCACAATCTCGCCGTCCGTGTAGCCAAACCGCTCACGGAGCAACTCCGCGGTTAGGGCGACATCGTTGCCCGGACCTTTGAGTTGATAGTTTTCCGCGAGCGCGGGATAAGCCGTGCAACCAATGAGCAGCGCGTACTTGTGTCCCGCCGGCGAGCCCGGCTCCTGGCCACGCACGGGGACGACGAAAACGGCGAACGCGAGCGCCGCTAATCGCCAGAAAAACTTGCGAGCAAACATCGGAGGCAATCTCGCGGGGCCGCGCCGCCGCCGCGTCACTGGGCGCATTGCGGCATGCGGAGCAGACATAAAACCACAGCACTGATTTTAGTCGCTCGGCAGGGGCGGCAAGCCCCGGCAGCGACGAAAGACGCCGCTCAATCGGCGGCCGTGGGGAATTGGATGCGCCGCCGGCGCCGCAAGTTCCCTGAGAAGTCTTTCCGGCCAGCCCCGCAGGGCTCGCCGGAACGATAAAAGTGGAGCCGAGGGGGATCGAACCCCTAACCTCCGGCTTGCAAAGCCGGCGCTCTCCCAGTTGAGCTACGACCCCGAGATGTGAAACTCAATCTTACGTCGCCCCGCGGCATCTGCAAAGCGGCTGCACGAGCGGCCAAACCACCGCGCCATCGACGCGACGAATTCAGAGGTCCGCGGGCGATTCCTGCGGCAGCCGCGTCGATCGGCGGCGGCGGGCGCGCTTGATCAGCGGCGTGGCGCCAGCGACCAACGCCAATGCCAGTCCGACTGTTTGCTGCCGAGTGGAGGTCGCGTCGATGCCGGCCGCCAGACGCGATGTGGCTACGGTCTCGAGCTCCCCGATAGCCGCGTCATGTGCGGCGGCGCGGTTCTGCGAGTCGCCCTCGGCGGCGGGCGTGCCATCGGCGGACACGCGATCGGACGGTGCGGTTTCCACGGGCGCGTCACCCGGCGCGATTGCGGCCGCGCGGACCGGCGCCGAATGCGTCGCGTCGCGCTCCAAGCGTCGGCCCGGCGCGGACGGCTTCGCCGGCGTTTGGGGCGCGGGAAGCCGATCGGCCTGCGTCGCCTCGCTGCCATCGCGGTCGGAGTCTTGCGAGAGCGCCACATCCAGCACGACCGCGCGAGCTCGGAGACCGTCCTCGCCAGCGTCTGCACGAGCGAGCGTTTTGCGCGTGCTTGCCGTGGAGACCAGCCGCAAGGAATCCCCCGCGGAACTATCCCAGTCCGTGGCAACTCGGCTCGCAACCTCAGCGGTGAAAGCGGCCTTCGGCGCGACCATTGCCGTCAGATCGATTGTGCCGCCTTCAGAATCGTTGATCGAAAGCGGCGATGTGATGCGCAGCATGGGCGATTCGGTCGCCGGAGACGCCGGTTCGCTCGCAGCGCCCAAGCTGGAGTCGAGCGCAGGGTCGCCGAACAACTGATCGTCGGTCCCTACCTCTCCAACCCCATTTGGCGCCACGGCATCGTTACTACTGATCAGGCCACCCAAATCGAGGCCTGTGGAATTGCCAACGCTCATCGACAGCGGATCGCCGAACGTCTCCTCAACGTTCGTGTTACCGCGATTGAACGCGGCTTGCGTGATCCACGGCGTGACGTTCAACCTGAATTGGGCTGCCACATTTTGGGAGACCATGGGACTGAATTCGATCAGTCCGCCATCTCCAGCCGCGACGCCCTCGCGAACCATCGGCGTTCTCCCGAAACCGAAAGCGCTCAGCGAAATCGTCCGCGCAGCGTCGCCCGACAACTCGCTCGGCGCCGGCGAGAAGGTGACTTCGCCCCACTGCGAGGCGCCGGGCGTCGCCACCCAAAGATCTTGCAACAGCGCGCCGTCGCTCAACACTTGGTCGCCGGCGGCCCAGGCCGATTGCACCGCGGCCGACATGACGATTCGCGATTCGACCTGCTCGAACGCCAATAGCCGGCGCCGACTGAGGACGCACGCTTTCCCGCTCCGCCGGGTCTGGGCGGTTCGCACGCGATCAATCCATGTTCTCAAGCGGCCCATCATGGCCTCGTGGCGTCGCAGTTATATCTTAGAAAAGGAGATGCGGCGTCAGTTGTCGGCCGGCGTCTCGTCAGCACCGATCATACCCCAAATGGCCGAATTCTGCAAAAGCTTAAAGGCCTGTTCCCCGCGAAGCGTGGCCAAATCGCAGCCCGCCGCGGCGGCGTCGCGGACCGGGTCCGCGACCTCGTTTTCCAGGCGGTTTGCTAGCTCGTCCTCGCCGGCGCCGTCGCCCGCAGTTAGCTCGCGCACGAGCACCGCCGCCTCGGCCAGTTCGACCGCGACTTGCCCCAGGTGCTTGCCGTCGCCGTTCCACAGGTCACGCCGCGCGAGCGACGCCTTGCCCGCTTGCTCGGGCTGCCCGGCCGCGCGCAGGGCGCGCGCGAAGTTGAAGTAGTGCTTGCTGAGCGCATCGCGGTACTCGGCCACTTTCGGTGCGCGCTGGTACGCGACGCGCTGCTGGGCGATCGCCCGGTCGTAGGCGGCGAGCGCGGCCTCGCGGTCGCCCATCGCCTCGAGCGCCATGGCCCGATTGTTTTCGACGCCGCCGTAAAGACTGCGAAACGTGAGCTCCTCGGGGAAGTCGTCGACCAACACGGCGACAATTTCCTCCGCCGAGGCGAAGGCTTCCACCGCTTCGGTGAGCGACTGCCCGACGCCGCTTGCCTGCAGCGCTTGCCCGAGGTTGTTCCAACTCACGGCCAACTCCTTGCGGTAGTTGACGACCGCCGGCGCTCGACGCACGAGACGCTCCTGCAAGCGGATAGCCTCGCGATAGGATGCGATTGAAGCGTCCCACGCGCCGCGATGCGCAAGGATGGCGCCGAGATTGCTTTGGCAGATCGCCAAGTCGGCGCCAACGGCGTCGGCGGTCTCGTCTTCCTCCGCGAGCTTGCCGAGCAGTTCAATCGCACGCCGGCCCGACGACTCTGCCTTGGCCCAGTCGATGTCACGCTCCACGAAGCTCAGACTGTTGTAGCTCAGCGCCAGATCGCGCCGCAGTTGCCGATCGTCGGGATGCTGCGACGCGAGCCGCGTGATGAGGCCGATCGCGGTCCGCAGCGACCTGCGAGCGTCCTCCTTGCGATTGAGCTGGGCTAGCAGCAGGCCCATTTGGCTTTGCACGTCGGCGAGCGATCGCACCGCCTCGTCGACCCCAGCGGTGCGCTCTGTAGAGCCCTCGACGAGCGACTGATGGTCGGCGATCGATTTCGCGTAGGCGTCGAGCGCGGCATCAACGTCGCCGTCGCCGGCGAGCAACATGGCCAGACTGCTCTGACACCTTGCACGCTCCAGCGCCAACTGCGCGTCACCGGGGACGTGCTCCACCAGCCGATCGAAGGTTTCGATCGCTTGGCGGCAGAGGTCCAGCGCGTCGCGACGCTCACCCAATGATTCGGCAATGGCCGCCGCTTTGAAGCAGACCGTCGCCAAGTCGCGTTCCAGACGGGGATCGTCCGCCGATTGCTCGATGAACTGCCGGTAATAGGCCAGCGTCGTCGCCAGCAGCCGGCGCCGCAGCGGGCCCGCATTGGGAAGCGTCGCGAGTTCGGCGGCGAAACCACTGCCGTACTGGTCGACCACTTCTCGCGCTTGCTTGTAAGATCTCTCCGCAGCGGCACGCGAGTCGCGCTCTTCCACAAGCGCCGCCTCGGCTCGCTCCTTCTGTTGAGCAATCTTTACCGCCGCCCCGATCGAGACGGTCGCCAGGACGAACAGCACGCCGGCCGCCACCAGTACCGCTGCGCGGTGCCGCAACGCCCACTTAGCGGCGCGATCGAGGGCCGTCGGCCTTTGCGCAAGCGTCGGCCGCCCTTCGAGAAATCGCCGCAGATCGTCGGCCAGAGCCTGGGCCGAGAGGTAACGTTCGTCCCGCGATTTGGCGAGCGCGCGCAATACGATGGTTTCCAGATCGAGCGGAATCGCCGGATTGATAGACCGCGGCGGCGTGGGTTCGCGCATCTCGATGTGTCGCAGCACCTGCTGCCGATTGTCGCCGCTGTGCGCCGGCCGCAGCGTGAGCATCTCGTAGAGCGTGGCGCCGAGCGAGTAGACGTCGGCCCGTGCGTCGATCATCCCCGTCGCGCCCGCCGCCTGCTCAGGGCTCATGTAGCGCAGCGTGCCCACGACGTCGCCCGTCATCGTCACGCCGGAGTCGCTCTGCATGCGGGCGAGGCCGAAGTCGGTCACCCACAGCTTGCCGTTGCGGTCGAGCAGCAGGTTCGAAGGTTTTACGTCGCGGTGGATCACGCCGCACTCGTGGGCGTGCTGAATCGCTTCGGCGGCCTGAATCATGAGGCGCGCGACATTCTGGCAATAGCCGCGGCTGCGAGTCGACGCCTTGGTCGTGAATACTGCGTGCGTTGCCGTGTCGGCCATGCGCGCGACGCTCGCGGCGCTTGGGGAGAGGGCCGACGCCGGGTCGTTGCCGCCCGTTCTCTCCGCCGGCGGCGTCGACACGACTGTCGGCTCGCCCTGCAGCTCGCGCAGCGCGGTTTCCAGCGATTGACCCGGTACGTACTGCATCGCGAAGTAATGCACGCCGCGCTCCTGCCCCACGGCATGGACAGGGACGATGTTCGGATGATGAAGCTGCGCCGCGGCCTGCGCCTCGTTGCGGAACCGCGTAATCTGCTTCTCATCCATCATCGCGGCGAACGGGAGCACCTTGAGCGCCACGTGGCGATTCAGCGAAATCTGCCGCGCTTCGTACACGATGCCCATGCCGCCGCGACCGATCTCCCGCAGGATTTCGTAGTCGCCCAGGCGTTTGGTCGTCGCGTCGGCCGAGCCTGCCGGCGCGGGGGCGGGCGTCGGCCGCAGACCCGCCGTCATTTGGTGCAGCACTTTCAGGCTGTCGACGTACGCGCGCAGTTCGTCGCCCAGATCGGGATGCTCGGCAACGAGCGCCTCGACGTCGGGCGGGATGCCGCCGCTTTCCAGCTCGCGCATGTAGCGGTCGAGCGTCGCGGCCAGCCGTTCGGCCCGCGGCCCATCGGCGGGCACGGCGACGGTCGTCTTGTCGGAGAACGGGTGGTTCACGACATCCCCCGCGCGTCGAGCCGCTCGCGCAGCGCCTTGACCGCCCGCAGCCACAGCATGCGCACCGCCCCCGACGTGCGGCCCATGCGGACGCCGATATCCTCAAACGGCAGCGACTCGACGTGCCGCAGCACGATCACCTCGCGGTAGTCGGCCGGCAGCTGAGCAAGCTGGTCGGCGAGCGCGACCTCCGCCTCGTGCCGCTGCAGATTGCCGCTCGGCGACGGGCCCGGATCGGGCAAGATCGCCTCGAGGCGCGCGGTCGATTGCTCGAGCGCCGTGGCCAACCGCTCGAGCGACACTTCGCGACGCACGTCGCGCTTCTCGGCGAGCAGGTGCTGCTCGACCACCCGGCACAGGTTGTTCACCAGAATCCGCCGCAGCCAGGCGAGGAACTCGGCCGTGCTGGAGCCGCGGAACTGGGGAAAGTCGCGGTGGGCCTCGAAGAATGTTTCCTGCACGACGTCCGATGGGCTCACGCGCGCCCGCAGGTTCTGCTCCATTTGCCCCAGGACGACGAGCTTTAGATAGTTGGCGTACAACTGCAGCAACCGGCCCAGCGACTCGCCGGAGCCGGCCTTGGCCTGTTCGAGCAGGTCGTCGCTCGTGGATTGGAATTCGCTGGTCATGCGGTCTTTCCTCGACCTTCCCCAGGGCCGGGTGAATTTGCGGTTGTTACGCGGATTTTTCGCTCGGCGGCTTCTTGGCCGCCCGCGTCGCTATACACGACCCGGACGGCCGCCGCAGGGGTTATTTGACATGATATCCTCACTCAACACCCTCGGCACACGACGCGGTCGGTTAAGCCGCTCTGGGCGGAGCCCTTCATTTCAAGGCGGAGCATGACTTTTTCCTGCAAACTCTCAATTTGGCGCCGTGCGCTGGCAGCCTTCCTCTTAGCCGCCCTGCCCTCGCTAACCACCGCACGTGTGGAGGCCGATGAGACCGCGATTCGCCT
>JANOIK010000096.1:0-2549 GCA_031407585.1 Planctomycetota bacterium
CCACCGAGTAGAGAAAGTACACCGGCACGCCAGCCTTCTCGGCTTGCTCCCTCACCGACTCGAACAGCTCGACCGCCTCGGCGTCCTGGCTCATGTCGGCCTGACGCGAGCTGCCCATCGTCGGCACGGCGATGTGACGCACGAACAGCACGAACATCTCGCCGCTGCACTGCCGGCAATACTCGGTGGCGAACTTCAAGAGTCGCGGGTTTCCGCGGGTCGAGACCAGGATCCGCGTCTTTACCGGAGCGGTCGACGTCGTCGCGGGCCGCCTCTTTAGCGCCGCCGCCTTGGCCGCGAGCGCCGTGGCCGCCGAGGTTGTCGCTCCCATGACTCCGGGGAATCGCTTCGCGGCCCAACTGTGAACGAGTTCGCGGTTGCGCGCCGTCCAGCGCCCGGCCAGGCCGATGCCCATGATCGACAGGGCGAAGATCAGCGCATTGGGCTTCTCCCACGCGATCGTCAGCCAGATGAGGCACATCAGCACGGCGAGCGCCGTCATCGCCACGCGCTCATACCGTTTGAGCGCAGCCTTCGGATTCGTCGCACACGAACCGAGGTTCAGCGCCACGGCGCCGACCACGCCGATGGCGTAGAGGTCCGCGAGCGTGCCCACGTCGGGCGCCAGTAGCACGACGATGATGGGCGCGATCGTGCCGATAACGAGCGGCAGCACTGGCATGCCCCAGTTATTCAGCCCGCCGAACTTACTGGGCAGCTCCTTATCCCGCGACATCATGAACTGGATGCTCACCAGATCCGTGATCGCCGTGTTCACGGCCGAGAGCAGCAACAGGGCAAACACTATGGCCGCCACCGCGGCGAACGTGGGCCCCACGTAATGCGCCGCCAGCACCTTCAGCATCGTGTCGCGCACCTCATTGGTCGTGCCGTCGGGGCCGCCGACTCCGATCGCACTCGCAGGCAACGCGAGCATCGCGAGAGTGAGGACGATGTTAAGTACGGCGATCTCGATCAGCACCGGCCAGATCGCCAACCGCGTCGTGCGTTGCACGGGCTGCACCATGATGCCCGTCATGTTCGCGACGGCCTCGACGCCCGAGATCGCGAGGATGATCGCGGTGAACTGCCGCCACCAATCGGTGGGCGAGCCCGAGGCGGCGACGATCCGCGCCTCGTCGAGCGACGGCGCGGCGCCGAACGCCACGACCAGACTGCACCCCATCGTTGCCAGCGCCACGACCAGCGCCAGCGTTCCCGCCTTCGTGGGGCCGAAGTAGTTAATCGCCCCGATGCCGGCCACCGCGACGGCGGCGCACCACGCGGCGTAGTGCTCGTGCACGCCGATGTAGTGCAAGGCGTCGAGCGCCGAGAGCGACGCGGTGACGATGTAGTCGGCGCACAGCAGCAGCGCGCCCACCACGGCGAGCGTCTGCGAGCGCTCGCGCGCCGACGAGTACACGCCGCCGCCGTCGGGGTGCAGACGGCAGATCACCTGGTAGGCCCAGGCCACCGCCACGAGCAGCAGCGACATGGCCCCCATGAACCAGATCGATGCGTGCCCCGTGTAGTAGAACGCGAGACCGAGGACGTACAACCGGCTGGTACCCCAATCGCCGAACAGCATGGGACCGGCGTGGAACCAGCGCAGTTGGCGCGGACGGGCGCCTTGGGAAAGCATGGAAGCCCTTTAACTCAAAGGGCAACTGCCAACAGGTGAGGCTGGCCCAACCACTGGGTCAGTGATGGCGCGCACGTTCGTCCTCACATCGTGAGGCGACGCACGTCGCGGAGCATCGTATTCCTCGAATCGCGCCTACGAGGTTAGCTGACGGGCTCGGAGTTCGAAGTCTCCGTCCACCTTGCGGTGGATTAGCCCCAGATAATCGGGTCCCCCGTTCCATCGCTCGTCGTCGGTCGACGCTCGCGCGATGAACTCGGCAAAGCTCTGCAGTTGCACAGAGGGGAATTGTAGTTCGCCGCGTCCCTGCGTCAAACGGCAAGCGGGAACACGCAGGTTTGCAGGTTTATAGTTTTTTAATGAAACGGCACGCCGAGTTGGTCGAACACGAACGCGAAAATGTCGGACTGCTGGTCGATCCGCTCCGCCAGCGGCGTGTCGAGCCCGTGCCCCGAGTCCGCACTCGTGCGCAGCAGGAACATTCCGCCCGGTTCGGCCGCCTGCAGGCGAGCGGTCATCTTGCGGGACTGGCTGGGGTCGACGCGCGGGTCGTTGGCGCCGGTCAGGAACAGCACGGGCGGATAGTCGACGCCGTCGCGCACGTTGTGGTACGGAGAGTACGCCCGCATCGCGGCGAACTGCGCGGCGTCCTTCACCGTGCCGAACTCGGTGACGTTGAAGGCGCCGTTGGGCGAGAGCTCCACCCGGAGCATGTCGTAGATGCCGACGCTCGAGACGACCGCGCGCGGCAGCTCGGGATGCTGCGTGAGCGTGGCGCCCATGAGCAGCCCGCCGTTGGAGCCGCCGATGATCGCGAGCTTCTCGCTGGACGTGTAGTGCTCGTCGATCAAATGCTGAAGCACCGCGGCAAAGTCGTCGAACACGTTTTGCTTCTTCGTGAGATTGC
>JANOIK010000322.1:0-1521 GCA_031407585.1 Planctomycetota bacterium
CTCTGTGTCCTCTGTGGTAAATCCGAAAACTAAGCGGTAGGAGCTTTGTTGCGTTTGGGTCGATACACTTCCGTTGCGGTGCCGAGTTGCACTTCGGCGGCGAACGAGAGCGTTTCGCTGAGCGTGGGGTGGGGGTGGACCGTCTCGGCCAGGTCGCGGACCGTGCAACCTAATTCTATGGCGAGCACGGCTTCGGCGATCAACTCGCCGGCGCCGGAGCCTACGATGCCGCAGCCCAGGATGCGCTCGGTCGCCGGGTCGATGATCCACTTGGTCAGACCGTCGGTGCGGCCGTTGGCGATCGCTCGCCCGCTGGCCTGCCACGTGTATTGGGCGACTTCCACCCTGCGGCCCTCGCGCTTCGCCTGGTCGGCGGTCAGGCCCGCCCAGGCGATTTCTGGGTCGGTGAACACCACGGCGGGGATCGCGGCCTTGTCGAACGCGGCCGGTTCGCCGGCAAGCACCTCGGCGGCCACTTTGCCCTCGTGCGACGCCTTGTGCGCCAGCATCGGCTCGCCCGCGACGTCGCCGATCGCCAGGATGTGCGGGTCGCTCGTGCGCTGCTGAGCGTCGATCTGCACGAAGCCCTTGGGGTCGATCGTAACCTTGGTGTTCTCGAGGCCGAAGCCGCTCGACTTGGGCCGACGGCCGACGGACACGAGCACGCGGTCGTACTGATTCTTGAACTTGGCGCCGTCGGGGCCTTCCATTTCGACTTCGATCTTCTCGCCGGCCTTCTTGAGCCCGAGCACCTTGGTGCTGAGCATGATCGTTTCGAGCGAATCTTTGAGTCGCTTTTCCAGCGGCTTGACCAGATCGCGGTCGGCGCCCATGAGCAGGCCGTCGAGCAGTTCGACGACCGACACCTTCGACCCCAGCTCCGCGTACACGGTGCCCAGCTCCAGCCCGATGTAGCCGCCGCCGACGACCAGTAGCGTCTCGGGCAGGTCGGCCAGATTGAGGGCGCCGGTCGAGTCCATCACGCGATCGCTGCCGATGTCGAACATCTTCGGCATCGCAGGCGTGCTGCCGCTCGCGAGGATGCAGTGGTCGAACGTCAGCCGCGCGTCGTCGTACGTCTTGGGGTCGCCGCCTTCGAGCTGCAGCGTGGTCGAGTCGACGAAGATTCCGCGGGCGTGAATGCGGCGGACCTTGCGGCGCTTGGCGAGCTCGGCCAGCCCGCCGGCGAGTTGCTCGATGACCTTATCCTTGCGGGCGCGCAGCTTCTCGACGGCGACCTTGGGGCGGGGGAAGTCGACGCCCCAATCGGCCAGCTCGTGGGCTTCGCTCATCACCTTGGCGACGTGCAGCAGGGCCTTCGACGGGATGCACCCGCGAATCATGCACGTGCCGCCCAGGCGGGAATCGGCCTCGACGATCGCGACTTCGAGGCCCAAATCGGCGGCCAGGAACGCGGCGGCATACCCGCCTGGACCGCCTCCGAGCACCACCACTTGTGAATGCATGCCAAATCCAAAGGGGTTGTAGGAAACCCGTGAGCCGCCAAGTCGGGGCGCTGAA
>JANOIK010000364.1:0-3921 GCA_031407585.1 Planctomycetota bacterium
CCCGTCTCCCCGCCCACTGCCCACCGCCCACTGCCCACCGATAGAATGGGCCGTTCTCAATCTGCCTGCCCAGGAGCCCTCAGCCCATGTCCACCATACCGCCCGATTCACCCGGCTCTGCCGGTCAGCCCCGATACACGACCTCGCCCGCAACCGCACCGCCGCCGCAAATCATCCTGCAACAGCCTCCCTCGGCCTTCGGCCGATACGGCAAGCTGCTGGCCGTCGCCCTGGTGTTCTGCGTGTTGACCATCGCGGGCCAGGCGGCCAGTTACCGCAGCTACTTCAGCCCCCCCGGCGAGCCGCAGGAGCGGTACCACTCGCTGGCCGAGGGCGCCACGAAGAAGATCGCGATCATCACGATCGAGGGCGCCATCCTCGATCCCGAGGGGTTCATCAAGGAGCAGATCGACCGCGTGCGCGAGGACGACGACGTGGCGGCGGTCGTCCTGCGAATCGACTCGCCCGGCGGCACCGTCACCGCGAGCGATTACCTTTACCATCACCTGGTGAAGCTGTCCGAAGACCGCAAGCTGCCGGTGGTCGTGAGCATGGGTGGCCTGTGTGCCAGCGGCGGGTACTACCTGGCGATGGCGGCCGGCGGCGCCGACGACGTCATCTATGCCGAGCCGACTACTTGGACCGGCTCGATCGGCGTGCTCATTCCGCACTACGACCTCTCGGGCCTGCTCGCCCGGTGGGACGTGAGTGACGACTCGGTGGCGAGCAACAAGGACAAGCTCATGGGCAGCCCCACGCGGGAGCTGACCGCCGAGGAAAAGGCCGAGGAGCGAAAGCTGTTGCAGGAGCTGGTCGATCGCAGCTTCGAGCGGTTCAAGAACATCGTACGGAAGGGCCGGCCGAAGCTGGAGGCGGACGCCGACGCGTTCGCTCGCGCGACGACGGGGCAGATCTTTACGTCCGAGCAAGCCGAGGAGATGGGGCTGGTCGACAAGATCGGCTTCATCGACGAAGCGATCGCTCGGGCCGCGAAGTTGGCGAACGTGGCCGTGGGCGACGTGCGTTGCGTCGAGTACGAAGAGCCGCCGAACTCGCTGAAGTCTCTGCTCGGCGCCGACAGCCCCCTGGCGCCGGCGCGCGGCGGCGACGTTCGCGCACTGCTGGAGCTGACGGCCCCGCGAGCCTACTACGCCTGCACCTGGCTGCCCCCGCTCTTGGGCAACAGTAAGTGAGGGCAGACATGAACCGCCAAGGACGCCAAGTACGCCAAGGGGGGAGAGAATTAATTCATTCCGTTTTTTGTCGTCGTGTTCGTCGTGTCGTCGTGGTGAATAACTCCGCATTTCCCTTTCCGACCTTGGCGTCCTTGGCGTCCTTGGCGGTTAACTCTCCAGCGCCGTGAACGACCCAACCAATCACATACTCGACGCGGTGGATCGATCGCTGGCCGCGTGGACGGCAGAGCGCTCGTTGCCAAAGTACCGCGCCGCGCAGGTGCGGAAGTGGCTGTTTGAAAGCCGCGCCGCCGATTGGGAGGCGATGACCGATCTGCCCAAGGCGTTGCGGGGCGAGCTGGCAGAGCGGTTCCGCCTCTGGACCGCGCAGGTTGCCAAGCACACGCAAGCGGACGACGGCACCGAGAAGCTGCTGATGTCGCTCGCCGACAGCGGGCAGATCGAGTGCGTCCTGCTCCGCGGCCGCGAGCGGCGAACCATTTGCATCAGCACGCAGGTCGGCTGCGGCATGGGTTGCGTGTTCTGCGCCAGCGGGCTCGACGGCGTCGACCGCAATCTCACCACGGGCGAGATCGTCGAGCAGATGCTTCGCCTGCAGCGACTGCTCGCCACGGGCGATCACGCGGCCGACGCCGCGGACCAGCGGCTCAGCCACATTGTGGTCATGGGCATGGGCGAGCCGCTCGCGAATCTCGATCGGCTGTTGCCCGCGCTCGACGAGGCCCGCCGCGACGACGGCCTCGGGATCAGCGCCCGGCGCATCACGATCTCAACCGTCGGCCTGCCCGCGGCGATGGATCGGCTTGCCGAGCACCCGGTTCACTACCGGCTGGCCGTCTCGCTGCACGCACCGAACGATGAGCTGCGCAACCAGCTCGTGCCCGTGAATAAGAACATCGGGCTGGCGTCGATTCTGGACGCCGCGGACCGCTACTTCGCCGCGTCGGGCCGGCAGCTCACGTTCGAGTACGTGCTACTGGCCGAAGTGAACGACGCCCCGGAGCACGCCCGTCAACTCGCCCGCCTCCTCGCGGGTCGCGAGGCGCTGCTCAACGTCATTCCGTACAACCCCGTCGCCGGTCTGCCGTACCAAACGCCAACGCCGGAGCGCCGCGAGGCGTTCCGCGCGATCCTGGAAGACGCCGGCCTGCGGGTAAAGTTCCGCCACCGTAAAGGCGACCGCATCGACGCTGCCTGCGGCCAACTCCGCCGCTCGCAACAGCCGCTGGTTCAGATTGGCACTTCCACATAGTCGCTGGGCTTGGCCGTATCAACCGCGGCAATTACCCGTGCGGACTGCGCCTCGATTAGTTTCCACGATGTGGAACGCAAGACCACGATTGCAATGACGCGGCCTGCCAGGTTTTGCTGGTAACCCAGGTTCTGGACCGTCGTGACGAGGACCTCGTAGCCATCGCGTTCCGCCGCTGAGAGCAACTCGCCGTTCTCGAGCGTTGACCACCCTCGCTCATGCGCCGTATCGACATCGTGTCCGGCCATCGTTCGCCTCAGCGGTTGGGGCGTGCCCTGGTCGAAGAGGATCTTCATGTGACCGCTGGAACTCTTAGCGACGCGGCTTCGTGATCGAGCACCGCGTTGACTTGTTCCCTCGATACGCCAGGAAACCATTCCAAGAATTCGTCGACTGTCGCCCCGTCTTTGAGATTCTCAAAGAGCGCGATCAAGGGAACCCGGGTGCCTCTGAAGATCCAAGCGCCGCTCACCTTGGCGGGATCACGCTCAACGGCCAGGCAATCGGTCCAGGTCGTCGTTGGCATGGTTGATGGTGGCCTTGGAAGGAGCGAATCGCGACGATACGCCAATTATACCGCGTGGCGCTCGGACTGGGGGCCCCCTAAAAACGCCAACGGCCGCGGCTTGGGGGACAAGCCGCGGCCGATTGGCTAGGACCAGCCGCCGCACTGGGGGGAGGGACGAAAGCTCGTCGCGCGTGTGGGGCTTGGAGGGGACCGCAACGCGCGCCGGCAGACTGGTCGGAGGGGCCCGCGAGGCCTCGCGGCTGCTCCGGGCTGGCCGAGGGACCGATCGCTCTCTATGAAACCCTGCTAATGGCCGGACGGTTCGCCAGAATCATGGGTTCCGGCCGCGGAATTCTCGTCGAGCTGCTGCTCCAACTGCTGGAGGTGCTGTTCCAGGGCTTCCAGGCGCTGGATCAGGCCCTGGTTGAGCACCTGAGCCTGGTCGACCGCCGCGTTGGCGGCGCCGTGAGCGGCGGCTTCGGCCCGTAGCCGAGCGGCCTCCATGTGCTGCTCCATCTGTTGGCGGGCCGCCTCCATTTGGGCGTTGGCGTTGCCGAGGTGGAAGTTGAAGGAGCCCAATTGGGCCGGAAGCCCATTATGGGCCCCCACGCCGCCGCCGGGTTGGCCGCCTTGAAGCATTTGCTCTACGAAAGGCCGCACATCGTCCGGCAGCTTCGCGAGCGCTTCCTGGTCATCGCTCTGGAGCGTCCACGACTCCTCGCCGCGCTTGACCATGATCTTGGCGGGGCCGTCGTTCTCGCGAGTGATGGTCACTTGCACGTTGTTCGGCATGTTCTGCAGGTCGAGCCGCGGACCGGCAAAGTCGTTGAACACCATGCCCGGGCCGAGCACCCGCATGCCGCCGGCGACGCCGTTATGCTGCAACTGCTGGAGCATGGCCTGGATTTCCTCCATCGGCGCTCCGGCAATCGCACGACGGTGGATTTGATCCATCGCCCCGCCCG
>JANOIK010000410.1:0-4185 GCA_031407585.1 Planctomycetota bacterium
CCGGGCGGGTTGCAGGCGGTGCGGCCGGTGAAGTCCGTAGAAGACGCGAGTGCGGCGGAGCTGACGACCGAGGATCGCGTGGTGATCGGCGGGCTGCAATTGGTGCGGCCGGGGACGAAGGTGAAGGTGCGGGAGCGGACGGAATGACCACGGAGGCACGGAGGAGAGAGGGAAAGGGATGGGTGGCCCCGGTTGGCGTCTTCGACTACCGGGGTCGCGCAAGCGACAGGAGGTCGGTTCACAAACGAGTACAGATCAGACCTCTTGCGGCTCCGCCGCCCAGGTAGTCGCGGACGACAACCTGGGCCACCCTTTTGTTGTAAATCGTCTTAAGTAGCCACGCCCGATGCTTTCACGCTTCTTTATCGAACGGCCGATTTTTGCTTGGGTCGTTTCGATCGTGATTCTGCTCGTCGGCGGCGTCGCGGCGCTCGAGCTGCCCATTGCGCAGTATCCCAACATCACGCCGCCGACGGTGCTGGTGCTCGCCACGTATCCCGGCGCCAGCGCGAGCGTCGTGGCCGACAGCGTGGCGGCGCCGATCGAGCAGCAGGTCAACGGCGTCGAGGACATGCTCTACATGTCCTCGCAGTGTACGAACGATGGCGTCTACAGCCTGACGATCACGTTCGAGCTGGGCACGGACCTCAATATGGCCCAGGTGTTGGTGCAGAATCGCGTGGCGCTCGCGCTGCCCCTGCTTCCCACGCAAGTGCAGGTGCAAGGGGTGACGACCAAGAAGAAGTCGCCCAATATCCTGCTCGCCGTGAATATCAATTCGCCCTCCGGTAAGTACGACGACGTCTACCTGTCGAACTTCGCGACGATCCAGGTGCGCGACGAGCTGGCCCGCATTTCCGGCGTGGGCGACGTGACGTATCTCGGGCAGCGCGACTACAGCATGCGCGTGTGGCTGGACCCGCAGAAGATGTCAGCCCGCAACCTGACGACGATGGACGTCGTCAAGGCAATCCAAAATCAGAACGTGCAAGTGGCCGCGGGACAGATCGGGCGCGAGCCGGCGCCCGCGGGGCAGCAGTTCCAGTTCACGATGAACACGCTCGGGCGATTGGAGTCGGAGTCGCAGTTCGCGGACATTATCGTCAAGACGGACCAGGGCGACGGGGGCGAACCTAGGGAGGCGACGCAGGTGGTACGGCTGCGCGATGTGGCGCGCGTGGAGCTGGGCGCCCAGCTCTACGACCAGTCGTGCCGGCTCGACGGCGAGCCCTCGGTGGGCCTGGCCGTGTACCAGTTGCCGGGGTCGAACGCGCTCGACGTGGCCGCGGCGGTGAAGGCGAAGATGCTGGAGCTGAGCGCGTCGTTCCCTGAGGGCATCCGCTACGACATTGTGTACGACACGACGCCGTTCATCGAAGAGTCGGTCCACGAGGTGTTCAAGACGCTGTTCGAAGCCGTGCTTCTCGTCGCGATCGTGGTGCTGGTGTTCCTTCAAGACTGGCGGGCGATGATCCTACCGATGATCGACGTGCCCGTGTCGCTGGTGGGCACGTTTGCGGTGATGGCCCTGCTGGGGTTCAGCATCAACAACCTCACGCTGTTCGGCATGGTGCTGGCGATCGGCATCGTGGTGGACGATGCGATCGTCGTGCTCGAGAACGTCGAGCGGCAGATGTCGTATGGACTGGCGCCGAAGGAGGCCACGATCAAGGCGATGGCCGAGATCACGGGGCCGATCATCGCGATCACGCTGGTGCTGTGCTCGGTGTTTCTGCCGAGCGTTTTCATTCCCGGCGTGACGGGGCAGTTTTTCCGGCAGTTCGCGGTGACCATCGCGGCGTCGATGGTGATCTCGGCCGTGAACGCGATGACGCTGACGCCCTCGCGAGCAGTGGCGATTTTCGAAAGCACCGGCGTCGATGAGCATGGGCATCCGAAGCGCGAGGCGCTGCCGTGGTGGCTTCCCGGGCCGCTGAAGGCGTGGTTTGTGTATTGGGCGGCGACGACGTTCGTGCCGAATTGGCTGGGACTGGACCACGAACATCCCGCGCTCTCGTGGACGATGTTGGCGGCTCTGATCGTGCCGTCTGCGATTGCCGGACTGGCGCTCGGTTGGTTCTTCATTGCGCCGGTCAACAAGTTTCTCGCGTGGGCGTTCAAGTGGTTCAACCGCGGGTTCGACCGCGTGGCGGAGATCTACGGCGCCGGCGTGGGCCGGCTCGTTCGCGGCTCGGCGTTCGTGCTGCTCGTGTACGCCGCGCTGCTCGTGGCGACGGGCTACACGCTGGGTCGAGCGCCGAAGGCGTTCATCCCTACGCAGGACCAGGGCTACCTGCTGGTCAACGTGCAGTTGCCGGACTCGGCGAGCGTCCAACGCACGCGCGAGGTGATGGCCGAGATCGACTGCATCGTCCTGGGCGAAGGAAAAGGTCCCGCGAGGGATTGCAAAGGGGGCGTCCCGGGCGTGGGGCACCTGCTGACCATCGCGGGGCAGTCGTTTCTGATCGGCGCCAATGGGTCCAACTTCGGCGCCGCGTTCGTCATTCTCGATCCGTTCCACGAGCGCGGCACGCACGAAACGTACGACGAGACAGTCGCCCAGACGCTGCGGCGGCGGTTCGCCGAGGAAATCGACGACGCGGTGGTCCAGGTGTTTCGGGCGCCGCCCATCCAGGGGCTGGGCTCGGGCGGCTTCCGCATGCAGCTCGAACAGCGCGGTTACGTCGACCTCAATGAGCTCGAGCAGCAGACCACCGAGTTGATCGACGCCGCGAACAAGGACCCCCGGCTCGCCGGCGTGTTCACGATGTTTCGAGCGAACACGCCGCAGATTTTTCTGGACGTCGACCGCACCAAGTGCGAATCGCTCGGCATCCCCGTGACCGATGTGTTCAACACGCTGCAGGTTTACATGGGCGGGTACTTTGTGAACCTGTTCAACGCTTTCGGTCGCACGTGGCAGGTGAACGTGCTGGCGGAGGCGGAGTTCCGAGCGCAGACCGACGCGCTGTCGGACCTGAAGATTCGCAACAAGTACGACGAGATGGTGCCGCTGGGGACGCTCTTTCAGTCGGACGTCGTGGGCGGGCCGGTGATGGTGATGCGGTACAATATGTACGCGTCGTCGCCGGTGATCGGCAACCCGGCGCCGACGACCAGCTCGGGGCAGGTGATCGAGATCATGGACGAGCTGGCGCGCGAGCAGGGAACGACGTTCGAGTGGACCGAGATCATGAAGCTGCAACAGCTCGAGGGGAGCTCGGCGGCGCAGATTTTTGCCGTGGGAAGTGCGCTGATTTTCCTCGTGCTAGCGGCGAAGTACGAAAGCTGGAAGCTGCCGCTCGCGGTGATCCTGGTCGTGCCGATGTGCATTTTGTGCGCGGTCGTGGGGATGCTGATTGCGCACCTGCCCGTGGATATTTTCGTGCAGATTGGGTTTCTGGTGCTGGTGGGATTGGCGGCGAAGAACGCGATTCTCATCGTGGAGTTCGCCCACCAACTGCACCGCGAGGGAAAGCCGCTGCACGAAGCGACGGTGGAGGCGGCCCGGCTGCGGCTGCGGCCGATCGTGATGACGAGCTTCGCGTTTATCCTGGGCGTGGTTCCGCTGATGCTGGGAACGGGCGCCGGCGCCGAGATGCGGCGGTCGCTGGGGACGGCCGTGTTCAGTGGGATGATCGGCGTGAAGGTGTTCGGCGTGCTGCTGACGCCGGTGTTTTTCTATTCGCTGGTGCGGCTGCGGCGCGGTTCCAAGCCCTGAGGCGCGGCGGGTTCGCCACCTGCTTGCAGCTTCGCTTCATCGCCGCGCGTTACGCTCAATTCGCTCAACTTGCCGAAAAAAGCGCGTCCGGGTTAGTCAACGAATCCCACGACTCCGCGTGGGGTTAGAACCGAGACGCCTCCATTCTCCGCACTCTTCCTGGAATCGCCGCCATGCGTCTCTTCCGCTTCTTTGCGTTCGTAATTTGCTCTGCAGTGATTTCTCTCGCACCGCCCGCCGCACATGCCCAGCGCCAGATGGAGCGGCTGGATCGCGGCGTTGTGGCCGTGAATCAAGGCGGGGGGAAGGTGTTCGTGAGCTGGCGGATGTTCGGGACCGATCCCGCCGACGTGGCGTTCAATGTGTACCGGCAGGTCGAAGGCGCCGAGCCGACGAAAATCAACTCGGCGCCGATCGACAAGGTGACGTGGCTGATCGACGACGCGGCGCCGCTGGAGAAAGCG
>JANOIK010000506.1:0-1993 GCA_031407585.1 Planctomycetota bacterium
AGCGCCCCGCTGCCGCACGATTCGCACGCCGGCGTTTCGGCGCCGCGGACCAGGATTTCTTGCTCACGGCCGCAATCGCGACACAGGAATTCGTAGAGAGGCATGGGCGGAAAGCTGGAGGCTGGAGACCGGAGGCTGGAGTAAAACTGCGAGTTATCCGCGTTGGGAGGCGTCGGTGTGGGCGCCGCCGACGCGGCGTTCCCATCGATCTTCGGGGCGTCGCAGGATTTCGCTGGCGAGCACGAGCTGCCGCATGCCGCTGGGCTTCGACAGCAGCGCGAACAATTCCTGAGCGACCACCGATCGTTTGGCATGAACGGTCGTTTCGACGATGCGCTGTTCGAGCGCACCGATCTGGTGGGTGAACTTCTCCTGCAGGTGTACCTGCAGCCGTTCGTCGGCCTGGGCGACGTCGGCCCCGAGCTTCTGAGCATGCGCGGCGAGCGTTTGCGCGCCCGCGAGATGCTCGGACACGTGCGCCGCGACGGACGAGCCCACGAGTGCGCCACGCCCCGCTTCGATTGTCAGCGGCGAGGGCTGCGATCCGGGCGCGTCGGTCAACCGCCGTGGCGGCGTCTTTGCTTGTTGTGCGACCGTTTTCTTGGCCGGGGGCGTCTGCCGTCGCTGCGGCCCCTTTTGCGGATTCTTCGGCTGCTGAGCCGTCGACTCGCGACCCTGAGCCCGACGCATAAACTCCTCGACCTCGCGACGCAACGTTTCTTCAAGCGTCGTCGGCTGCCCCCCTGCCGCGGGACCCACGCCAGGCGGTCGCGGCGCCTGCGGCCGCGGACGCGCTGCCGGCTTCGCGTTACCCTTGTTACCGAACAGGTGGCTCACCGCCCAAATGATCATCCCGAGCACCGCGAGCACGATCTTAGCGGTGGTTTCGGCATCCGCGAGCGGCAGGTGGTGTGCGTCGAAATTCATTGCTTACCGACCATCCTCTCGCCAATTCCGATCCGGCCGTCGTGTTCGTCATGGTAGACAAATCCTACCCCCGAATCGCCCCCGTCCCCGCAATCGCTTCGCGCATATCCGTGTCAGCCTGCACGTTCTTCATACGGTAGTAGTCGAGAATCCCCAACTTGCCGGAGCGGAACGCCTCGGCCATCGCCCGCGGCACCTCGGCTTCAGCCTCGACGACCAGCGCCCGGTTCTCCTCGATCGCCGCGATGTTTTCCTGCTCCTGCGAAACGGCCATCGCCCGCCGGGCCTCGGCCTGTGCCCGGGCCACGCGCGTGTCGGCCTCGGCCTGATCGGCCTGCAGCCGGGCGCCAATGTTGTCGCCCACGTCGATATCGGCAATGTCAATCGACACGATCTCGAACGCGGTCTGCGAATCAAGCTTCCGCGCCAGCACGGCCCGCGAGATCCGATCGGGGCTCGACAGCACCTCGGCGTGCGTCTCGGCTGAGCCGATCGCGCTGACGATGCCTTCGCCCACGCGGGCGACGATGGTTTCCTCGGTGGCGCCGCCGATGAGCTGATCGAGATTCGCCCGCACCGTGACGCGGGCCTTCACCTTGAGCTGGATGCCGTTCTTCGCGATCGCATCGAGCGACGGCCGCTTCGAATCCCGCGGCGGGCAGTCGATCACGCGCGGGTACACGCTCGTCTGCACGGCATCCAGAATATTGCGTCCGGCCAGGTCGATGGCCGTGGCCCGCTTGAAGGACAGGTCGATAATCTTCGCTTTCTTCGCGGCGATCATCGCCCGAATCACCAACGGCACGTTGCCGCCGGCCAGGTAGTGGGCCTCGATGGCCTTGGTGCTTATTTCCTCGTCCTCGTCGAGCCCGGCCTGCACGGCCATGATCTTGCAACGTGTTATTACCGTGGGGTTCACCTTCCGCAGCCACATCCGCAGCAGGTCGAGAATGCCGATGCCGGCGCCGGTCATCACCGACTGAATCCACAGCCGGAAGAACCGCGTGATCACCGCCAGCGCGATCACCACGACGATAAACGCGATGAGCAGCGCGATCGCCCACAC
>JANOIK010000103.1:0-2840 GCA_031407585.1 Planctomycetota bacterium
GAACTGATCGACCGCTGCCCAAAGGTCCTCGGCCATGATGCGCGTCAGAACTCCAGTTCCATGCGGTCGACGCCAATTTCCACATTCGGAAAAATGTGTCGAGCGAGTTCGACTTCCATCTCGGCGTCGTCCTTCATCATGGGATTGATGTGAACGAGCACGAGCCGTTTCACGCCCGCCTTGGCGGCGACTTTCAGGACCGGGGTCAGGCAACTGTGGCCCGTGAGATCGGCCCGCGCGGGATCGTCGTCGTCGAAGTAGCACTCGTGGAGCAGCAAGTCGACGCCCTGGATTTTTTCCACGTAAGGCGCGTTGGGCGCCGCGATCGTGTCGGTGACGTAGGCAAAGGAGCGGTCCGGCCAGTCCACGCGAAAGCCCACGGACCCGCCGGGATGCTTGAGCGGAAAATGCGTGAGGCGGGCGCCGTCGGCCAGCGTCACCTCGGCGGCAAGCGGCGTCATCTCTAGCGGCGGCAGGACCGGAAAGAGCAGCTCCGCGAACAAGTGCTGACGGATGGCCTCGAGCTTGGCGGGCTCGCCGTGCGCGGTCACACGGCCGAGGCGCGGACATTCGGCCCGCAGATCGAACAGGAACGTCAGCCCCAGGCAGTGGTCCAGATGAGCATGCGAGAGAAAGACGTCGAGCGAGTCGGTTTGCAGGTAGTCGCTCGCCCGGTAGAAGCCGGTGCCGGCGTCGAACATCACGCCCAGTTCAGGCAGCATCATGCACGCCGTCTGACGACGGTCGTTGCCGTGATAGCCGGTGGTGCCGAGGAGAACTAGCTTCATGACAGCTCGCGCGAGAATGCCTGGCTGCCATTGTAGTTCGGCCGCGGCAAGTCCACCACAGAGGTTGAGTTGAGGGATGGACCTCCCAACCGCGGGATGCGAAGCCTATAGCCCGCGGCGATGGCGCCGCGGGGCGCGCTTCCCCGGCGGCGGCGGGGGCGCCGGTTTCGCCGGCTCAGCGGGCGCGGCGGGCTCTGCCGACGCGTCGTTTCGCGGCGCCTCTCCGGCGATCGGCGGGCCGATCTGCCGCGCGGGGCTCGCCTGCGGTGGAGCAACGGCCGAGACCGTCACAAACCCTTCGATCTCGTCCCGATCGAGCAGTTTGTTGATCAGCATCTCGATCCGCGTGAGCTCGATGCCCTGCTCGGGCGTCACGAACGTGAACGCGATGCCTTCGCGGCCCATACGGCCGGTGCGGCCGACGCGATGCACGTAGTCGTCGCTCGACTGCGGCATGTCGTAGTTGATGATGTGCGAGATGCCGCTGACGTCGATGCCCCGGCCGACCACGTCGGTCGCCACCAGAATCCGCGTTTCAGCGGCGCGAAACGACTTCATCACGCGGTCGCGGGCCGACTGCTGCAGGTCGCCGTGGATCACGTCCACGCTGTTGGTCTTGGTCGACAGCCTGCGATGCACCTTGTCGCTGCCGCGCTTTGTACGGCAGAAGACGATCGCCTGCTGCGGCTGCTCGCGTTTGAGCAACTTCACCAGCAGCTCGAACTTCTTCAATTCGTCGACCGTGAAGTACCGCTGCTCGATCGTGTCGACCGTCTTGCTCTTGGAGGAGAAATCCATCACCTCGGGGTCGCGCATGTAGCGGCGAGCCAGCCGTTCGACGGGCGGGTCGACCGTGGCGGAGAGCAGCAGTGTCTGGCGGCTCTGCGGGCAGCGTTTGAGGATCTTCTCGATGTCGGGCCGAAAGCCGATGTCGAGCATGCGGTCAGCCTCGTCGAGCACGACGATCTCGAGCGTGTCGAGCTGCAGCGTGCCCCGGCCGAGATGGTCGAGGATGCGGCCCGGCGTGCCGATGACGATGTCGGAGCCCTTTTGCAGGCGGTCGATCTGCGCCCGGAGCGGCTTGCCGCCGTAGACGGCCGTGGCACGCAGCTTGCGGCCGAAGGACAGCCGCTCAATTTCGTCGCGGACCTGAACGGCCAGCTCCCGCGTCGGCACGAGGATCAGTGCGCGAGGTTGGTGGCCGCGGGCCGGCTGGTCGAGCTTCTCGAGAATCGGAATGGCGAACGCGGCCGTCTTGCCGGTGCCGGTGCGGGCCTGACCGAGCAAGTCGACGCCGGCAAGCGCCCGAGGAATGATGCCGGCCTGAACCGGCGTGGGCATTTCGTAGGCGACGCTTTCGAGCGCCGCGAGCATCGTGTCCGAGAGGCCCAGTTCGGTGAAGCGAGGCAGGACCGGCGCGTCGGGGCCGTCGAGCATCTCGGACGTGATTTGTTCGGGTGCGGAAGCCAAGGGCGGAGGGGTCTGGTGCGAAGGGCGGGGCGAGAAGTCGCGATGGCGCAAGCGCCAATGCGAGAATGGTTTACCGCAATAGCGTAGCAAGCCGGGAACGGCGGGTCAACGAGCCCCAGCTTGTCGGCGCCGCCCTAACAGTGGGGGCGTCCAGCCTCACCTCCCGTAAACGAACTCCCAAGTCATGACTTCGACCAGATAGGGAAGGATGGTAATCCCATAGAGGAGGAGGATTAGGGAGACTCCTCGCCAGCCGCGGGACCAAATGCAGTACCACGGTAGGGTGACCGGAAGCAGGAGGTAGCAATAAAGTCCAAAATCGAAACAGGGAATGCGATGTCCTTTGCGTGCGTCAAGGACTACCCAGTACGCCAACAACAGTGCCCAGCCAAGCTGCATGACGGCGAGAAACGTCGGGGATGGAGAACGGCCGGCAACCAGATACGCGGCAAGGGACGCGGACGCGACGAGCGAAAAGAATATCAACGCCGCCAGCGGGTGAAATGCAAGCCGACGCAAGTCAGGTGGGCACCCCGAAACGCATTGAATTGTCGACAAATCTCCAAGCATCAACATAGCATA
>JANOIK010000534.1:0-1799 GCA_031407585.1 Planctomycetota bacterium
GCATCCCGGCGAGTTCGCCCGCCTAGCGAAGGCGGCAGGAATCGGCGGCGCGGCGACTGGCTCCGCGGCAGAGCGCGCCGAGCACGTCGCGGCGCTGTGCCAACGCGACTCGTCCGGCCGCACCGTCGTCATCTTGAAGGGTCACGAGTCGGTGATCGGCGATGGCCAGCGCTACGCCGTCAACAGCACCGGCAACCCCGGCATGGCAACCGGCGGCACGGGCGACTGTCTCACCGGCGTCGCCGCGGGGCTGCTCGCGCAGGGGCTCGATGCGTGGAACACAGCCCGCCTCGCCGCGCACGTGCATGGCCTCGCCGGCGATCTGGCCGCGAAGGACCTCGGGCAGGTCTCGCTCATCGCGAGCGATCTGATCGACTACTTGCCGCGGGCGTTCGTGACGGTCGCTGAGTAGAGTCAATGCGGCGGTTGCGACAGCGGCTCAACGGAATTGACCTGTTCGGCCAAGTTTCGACTACATCGACTCCGACATGAACCACGCCCAGCCATCGTCGTCGCTGAGTCGTCGTTCGCGTAGAAACTTTCGCCCCCGGAATGGGAGGTGAAAGCCGCCGCCCCAAGTCCGTTGCACGGCATCCCGGAGGGATTTGAGTTTGGGATGACTCAAGACACGATTACGCAGGTCGGTCTGCGTCCACGGAAAGAAGTATCCATTGCCGTGAATGCTGATGCAGTAGGCCTGTCCTTCGTAAGCATCGTCGACGCTCAGGACTTGAATGCGCGTGGAGAAACTTATCGTGTCTGGGCAAAAAAAGTCAGTGTTTGCAGCCCGTGCTTCCGGGTCGTCGAATAACGCCCCAACGTCTTCGGCCAGATTGCTAAATTCCGAATTCCAGTTGGCGTTGACTACGCCGATCTCTCGACACAGCTCAAGAAAGCGGTCCTGGCACGGGACGACGCCTTCTATTCGATTGGCCGCTAATTCGAGCGCCGAGTAGAAAGACATACGCCTAGCGCCCTGTTACGCGGCTAGCTCGATCAATTGTGCAACGCTTTCAGCGTAATCGATTCTTTCGGGCTCGAAACCCAGGGCATCCGCCTGCGGCGGAAACCCTGAGCTGAGTTATGCAACGCCTTTGGCGTAAAGATGGGAGCGGCTATTTGCGACCAGTTTCTTTCGCGATGGCCGGGGCGTTGCCGTTGGACTCGGAGTCTGCGCTCTGCGGCGCGGTGGTCTGCCCGTTGTCGCCCGCCCACTCCACCTTCAGCTTCGCGTCGAACACGCTCTCGAACGGGCCGCTGCGGCGGCGCGCGGCCCAGAGGTCGACTTCGGGGAACTCCTCCGCCGCGACCAGCAGCTCGACTTCGTCCGGCGTGCCTGTCACAGCCACCGAACGCACCGTTTGGCTGTGGCTGCGATCGAGGCCGCCGGCCAGCCGCAGTACGGCCGACATCTGCCGCACGCGCTGGCGGTCGTCGGCATCCAGCCCGCGAAAGTTGGCGTGCTTGTTCTTCGGCTCGGCGCCGCGGTGATAACGCGCGATGTTGGCGACGATCTCCAGCTCTTCGGGGCGAAACGCTTCGAGGCGGCTGTGGAGAATCAGGTGATACGAGTGCTTGTGGTGGCCTTCGTAGTTGATGAGGTAGCCGACGTCCTGCATGCAGGCCGCGGCCTCGAGCAACCGGCGATCGCCCGGCGGCAGCTCGAAAAACTGGCCGAGGCCGTCGTATATCTCGCACGCCAACCGAGCGACGTGCCGTGCGTGGGCGAGGTCGACGCCGCAGGCCACGGCGAAGCGGTCGACCTGGTCGCCGACGCTTGGCGAACTGGCGCCGGCGGC
>JANOIK010000548.1:0-1603 GCA_031407585.1 Planctomycetota bacterium
GGGCGCGGGCATCGACTACCTGCAAAGCGTCGGCATCGCGGCGATTCAGCGGCACGAGCACGAGCTGGTGCGCTACGCCTACGAACGGCTCTCGCAAGTTGAGGACCTGCGTATCCTCGGCCCGGCGCCGGAGCATCGCGCGGGGCTCGTGAGCTTCGCGTTCGAGCGGATTCATGCCCACGAGTTCGCGCAGGTGCTGAACGACCAGTTCGGCGTTGCGGTGCGGGCCGGGCACCATTGCACGCAGCCGCTGCACGCGGCGCTCGGGATCTCGGCAAGCACGCGGGCGAGTTTTTATCTCTACAACACGCCCGAGGAAGTCGACCGGCTGCTCGAGGGCGTGGTTGAAGTGCGGCGGATGTTCGCGCCGCAGGGGCGGACGCGCAAGCCGCGTGCGGCGGGCGAGTAGTGCGGCGTTATGTCACCCTGAGGTCCGCCGAAGGGTCTTGCTTGTTCAGCCCTGAAAGATGGCAATCGTTTTGGGAGATCGAAGCAAGATTCTTCGGCAGACCTCAGAATGACACCTCATGTCTCGTTACCCGCCCGTTACACGGAATCGCGGGAACTTTCTGTAGACTCGAAGCATCGAAGGCCTCAGCGGCTTACTGCCGGCTGGTCGCCGAGCCATGTCGGGCTCCGGGTTTCTTAAACTCTCGTGAGGAGGCGTGTCATGCGCGTTGCATTTCTTGCCGTGCTAACGGCGACGTTGGGCGTGGGGGCGTGGTCGGTTTCGCGGCTGGGCGCCGAGGAGACTGCCGCTGCGGCGATTCGTCTCGAGGAGCCGACGCAGGATTCGGCGGGCGGGGAAAATGCGGCCCCTGCGAATGGGGAGGCTCAATTCACGATCGACTCCAACGCGGAAATCGATGCGTTCGAGGGAATTGATCCTCGCATGCTGTCGTGTGCAGCGCCCTTCATTCCGGACGAAGCGGAGCAAG
This sequence comes from Planctomycetota bacterium, assembly GCA_031407585.1. GTDB lineage: Bacteria > Planctomycetota > Planctomycetia > Pirellulales > Lacipirellulaceae > Lacipirellula. The sequence goes on from JANOIK010000548.1 coordinate 939, forward strand.
AGCAGGAAGCGGTAGCGGACGCTGCAGCGGAGGTCGCCCAGGCGCCGGATGATTCGGCCGACGCGGCGACGGCGGACCCCGTCACGACGATTAAGCCCGGACGGATTCCGGCGTTTGTCACGCACGGGGTCGAGTGGCTGATCGCGGCTCAACACAACGACGGCGGCTGGGGCGGCGGGTCGCATGCACACCAGGACGTCATGGATCCGCAGGCGGTCACGACCGATCCCGCGACGACCAGCTTCACGCTGCTGGCGCTGCTGCGCGGCGGGCACACGCCGGTGGCGGGCAATTACCAGGCGCAAGTGCGCAAGGGGCTCGAATATCTGGTCGCAGCAGTGGAAAAGGCGCCGGCCGAGGGTGCGCTCATCACCATGGTCGAGGGCACGCAGCCGCAGGCCAAGCTGGGGCGTTACGTCGACACGGCAATGACCGCGCAGTATCTCGCGCGAGCCCTCGGGCTGTTGCCAAAGAACGACGAGCTTTTCGCCCGCGTGGATAAGGCGCTCGACGTGTGCCTGGCGAAGCTCGAGCAATCGCAGCAGGACAACGGCAGCTGGGGCGAGGGCGGCGGTTGGGCGCCCGTGCTGCAGTCGTCGCTCTCGTGCTCGGCGCTCGAACTGGCCCAGGCGAGCGGCAAGCAAGTGAACGCCGGCGTGCTCGCT
>JANOIK010000586.1:0-2763 GCA_031407585.1 Planctomycetota bacterium
CCCGTCGTGCAGCCCAGCTTTTCGGCCACCAGCCGCCGCATCATCGCCTCGGCCATCGGACTGCGGCACGTATTCCCCGTGCACACCAGCACGATGAGCATCCCTGCGAGCCGATCGAGCGCGTGCCGCGGCACCACGCCCTCGCGCAGGCATTCGCACGTATCAGGCCCCACGCGCACCACCGTCGACGCCTGCCCGTAGCGGCACGGCCCGTCGTCGATCACCAGCGCCACATGATCGCCCAGACTGCGAATCGCTTCCTGCGCGGTCACCGCCGGCGGGTCGCCGCTCTTGTTCGCACTGGTCAGCACAATAGGCCCGGCCAGCATCCGCAGCACGTCGAGCACCGTCTGGTGCGCCGGCACGCGCAGGCCTACCTCGCCGTTGGGCGCCACCGCGGCCCGCACCTCGGGCGGAAGCTGCCGCACCAGCCCCTCGTCCTCGCCGTGCTTCACCACCAGCGTCACCGGACCCGGCCAACATCGCCGCCCCAGCCGCTCGGCCTTCGCCCCCAGCAGCGGCGCGTAGTCGATCGCGTCTTCGATGCTGCGCACCGCGAGCGTCAACGGCACCTGCTCGTCGCGACCCTTGGCCGCGTAAATCCGCTCGACCCCATCCCGCCGCCGAGCACTCGCCGCCAGGCCGTAAACGGTCTCCGTGGGAAACACGACCAGCTTCCCCTCGGCCAAAGTCTGCACGGCGCGATGGACCACATCGCGGCTGTCGTCGGCTTTGCGAAGGTTGATGACCACGGGCGGCATAGGAGATCCACGACGGTCGCCAGAGTGAGTGCGAACCCTCACCAGCGACAACCGCCCGGCACGGGAGAATCGCGAGCCATCCCCACTCGCGGCGAGATTTCTAACTATACTGCCCCTCAGAGCCCATGGTCAATCCGCGACAGGCCCGCACAATCGCGCCAAACGCCGCTCACGAAACAACTTACGGATTCGCCAATCAAGCACTGTTCGCACGCTAAAGCATTGCAACTCGCCGCGCTTCCCGTCATCTTGAAAGCCCTGAATCGCACAACGCAATAAAAGCCACCGGCTCCGCCGGTGGACTCTTCACGAGCCCGCAGACTCGCACGTCACACAGTCCACCGGCGGAGCCGGTGGCTCTTATTCCTCCAGTCTCCAGCCTCCGGTCTCCAGCCTTATGTCCTCCGCCGCCCTCCCCCCCATCGAAGCCCAAGCCGAAGAGTTCGCCGCCCGCTACAAGGCCGTCCGCGACCAAATCGGCCGCGTCATCGTCGGCCACCAGGACGTCGTCAACGGCGTGCTCACCTGCCTCTTCGTCGGCGGCCACTGCCTGCTCGAAGGCGTCCCCGGCCTCGGCAAGACGCTGCTGGTGAAGACGCTCGCCGAGACGCTCGACCTCAAGTTCTCGCGCATCCAGTTCACGCCCGACCTGATGCCGGCCGACATTCTCGGCACGAACATGGTCGTCGAGACGCCCGACGGCAAACGCGAGTTCCAGTTCCAACGCGGCCCGATCTTCACGCAGATCTGCCTCGCCGACGAAATCAACCGCGCCACGCCGAAGACGCAGTCCGCATTGCTCGAAGCGATGCAAGAACGCCGCGTGAGCATCGCGGGCAAAACCATGCCGCTCGAGGCCCCGTTCTTCGTCATGGCCACGCAGAACCCCATCGAGCAGGAAGGCACGTACCCGCTCCCCGAAGCCCAGCTCGACCGCTTCTTCTTCAAGCTGATCGTGGGCTACTCCACCCGCGAAGAGCTGAGCACGATCATCGACCGCACGACGCGCGCCGTGTTCGACACGCCGGCGAAGGTCATGGACGGCGCCGAGATCGTGAAGTGGCAGAACCTCATCCGCCAGGTGATCATCGCCCCCCACGTGCAGGACTACATCGTGCGCCTGACGATGGCGACGCACCCCGAGGGCGCCCTCGCGACCCCGATCACAAACCAATACCTAAGATGGGGCGCCAGCCCCCGCGGCGCCCAAACCGTCACCCTCGCCGCGAAAGTGCGAGCGCTGCTCAGCGGCCGCTACAATGTAAGCTTCGAAGACATCCGCAAAGTATTTTTGCCGGCGATGCGTCACCGCGTGATTCTCAACTTCGAAGCTCAGGCCGAGAGCATCGAAACGGACCACGTGCTTACAGAGATCCTCAAGCAAGTCCCCGAAAAAGGCGACGCGCCGAAGCCGACAGCGCCCATCGCCAAGTAAGGGTCCGGCCGTTAGCCGGCATCGTCCCGATGCCGAGTCCGCGCCACACTTGAACACGGCGCCGGCACAAACAGGCCGCCGATACACGCCGCAAACACCCCCCAAAAGTTCTCCGGTCCCCTCCCCTCGGCGGGGAGGGCTAGGGAGGGGGGACGAAGCGGGTACACGGCAGGGTGTCATACGATCGGCGACACCAAGGACCGACAATAGCCCCAGCATTCCTGCCGGCGTAACTGGCTTGCACCCAATCAACGACCGAGGACGCGGACGCAAGTGGCGCGCGATGGCTACAGCCTTCATACGCCACGCATGATATTGCATTCAACACTCGGCGCAGAATATCATCTGCGCGCGAACTGCATGTCAGGGCTTTTACATTCGCCAATCTAGGGGCGCTAGATGCAACCAAACCTGAAATCGGCAATCAGCGCGATCCTGGCAACGGTTGCGATCTGTCTCATTGCCTTAAACATGCTCGGTGGTCTTGTCTCGGGCATTTGGCTCTTGTTAAAAGGCGAATGGAGGCTTATCGGAATTGGAATTCTCTTGGGTGCGGCAATGCCATGG
>JANOIK010000596.1:0-18278 GCA_031407585.1 Planctomycetota bacterium
TTTGTAAAGCCAGCGCGTCGACACCCGGTACTTCCGCGCGGTCTCGGCTTGCGACGCCCCGGCGTCGAGATCCGCAACCACCCGCCCCCGCAAATCCAACGAATAAGCACGCATCACGTCGGCCCCCCAGGAAAGAGAACCAACGTACACAACTTCCCTCAGCTAGCAGAACAGCAGTTAGAAAGGCGCTCTAGACTCCGTCGAACTCCGCAACGACTTCTCGGGTCTGAATCGTACGGATCCTGAGGAGCTCGACTGCGACAACGCTCAACCTGACGCCACAGAATTGGGAACGCTTGGGGGACCCCATTGCCCGCTGGGATTTTGCCCAGACCCCCGGCCTTTGTGCGCAGAAGGGGTACCTAGTCTCGATGTGCATCGAATTGTATTTACCACGGAACGAACCACTGACGAGGCTGATTGACACAACTGAGCGATCGAAGGGTTTGTAGTCGCGATGGAGGGCGATGCCCTACCGCTCGACCAGCAACTAACAATCTCCCCTCCCCGACCTCTCCCCCGCGGCGAGCGCTTACGCCCGCCGCCGCCCCTTCCTCATTTCTGAGGCGATCTCCCGCGACTGTCGCTGAGGGTTCATGACCGGCAGTTCCAAGAATTCGCATGCCGCCTCACGGAAGACGCCGGGGTCACGCCCCGCGTCATTCCAGCCGCGCAGCCGCGGAGTGCCGCAACGAGTCGAGCGGTCGCCATGCGGGCGGTTGCTGCGGCGGGCCGCTTCGCCGACCGGCGGCCGGAGAGCTTGTCGCCGCAGGAGTGGATCGACATTGCCGCGACCTGGGAGGGTTCGTAGACTGGAAGCGTAAATCTGCAATGGGACATACATGCTCCGGCGCGTCATTTCAACGTGGGTCTTGGCGGGATTTGTCGTGGCCCAGTGGGCCGCGACGCCGCACGGACACGACCTCGGCAGCCAAACGCCCCGCGACCACGGGGCGTTGCCGCACGTCCATCTCGGTCGCTTTGCCGCGCATCACCACGCCCATGAGCACGGCCATGCAGATCGGTCAGACGGCCGCGCGGTCGCCAAGCACGCCTCCCGGACGTGGGGTTTGGTAAGCTTGGCGGATCACGATGGCGACGCCGTCTACCTGCCGACCACCGTAACGGTCAGCTTGGCTGAACGGGCGGATCAGCTCGCCAAGTGCGTTGCGCCCCTTCTCCATGACGTCGGCGGCGAATTGAACGTCGACCTGCTCACGGCGCGCGACGCGGCATCGCCCGTTACATCGAGCCAACGCATGCCTAGTCCGGACGTCTGTCTAGCACTGCGCGCACTTCGCATTTGAAGTAGCCTCTCATCGCTGCCCGCTTGGCGCATCCGACTTAGTTCGGGCGTTTCTTGGCAGCCTATCCGACTCCTGAGCCACCGCGGTCGCAGGGGGCTACCACAAGACATTTCCTCTCAGGTGAGATATGGTTCGTCGCACCTTTACCGGCATCGTCGCCGCAGCCGCATTGCTGGCGGCGCTCGGCGGCGCTTGGTGGGGATATCAGCACTGGCGAGCGCGCCCCCCGGCGGTCGCGGATGCGCCTGCGGCAAACGCCCCAAGCGCGCCCGCTCCGGCGGATAAGATCATCGTGAGCGACCAGGCGCAAAGGAATTTGACGCTCACCGCCAAACCCCTACGCGCCGAGGTCTATTGGAAATCAATCACTGTGCCCGGCATGATCGTCGATCGCCCCGGCCTGAGCGACCGGGAAATCGTCGCCCCTGTCGTTGGAACCATCAGCCGGCTGTTTCACGTTCCCGGAGACACAGTCCGGCCGGGGGATAAGTTATTCATTCTGCGCCTAGCCAGCGAATCCATCCATCAGACGCAGGCCGACTTATTCAAGACCAGCCAGGAGTTGAAGGTCGCCGAGGCCAAGAAGGAGCGGCTCGCACTTGGCGGCGAAGCCATCGCCGGCGCTCGCATCATCGAAGCCGAGGACGAAATTGCGCGGCTCACGGCCGCGATTCGGTCGCACCGCGAAGAGCTGAGTCACCGCGCCTTCACCAGCGACGAAATCGACGGCATCGCTCAAGGCGATCTCGTCAGCGAGATCACCATCGTCACGCCCCAGCCCGCCGCGGGCCAAGGCCTCGCCGGCGAAATCCCCGTATCGACCTTTGGCGAGCCGACGGCAAGCGAGCAACCATTCGCTTACGAGGTGCAATCGCTGACGGTCGAGCTCGGAGAACAAGTCGACGCCGGTCGCACCCTCTGTCACCTCTCCAGTCACCGCTCGCTGGCGATCGAGGGCCGCGCCTTCCGCGATGAAACCTCGCTGCTCGAACAAAGCATCGAACAGCAATGGCCAGTCGACGTCGATTTCGGCGAGGACGCCGGCGGCGATTGGCCTGCGATGCAGCAGGAGTTTCATATCCACTACATCGCCAACACGATCGACGCCGCGACTCGCACCTTTGGATTCCTGATTCCGCTGGACAACCAATACAAGGAGGTCAACCACGGCGAGACGACGCAACTGTTGTGGCGCTTCCGGCCTGGCCAAAAAGTGCTCGTGCGAGTTCGCGTCGAGAAGCTGGAGAACGTGTTCGTGCTGCCGGCCGACGCCGTGGTCTTTGAAGGCGGCGAAGCCTTCGTGTTCACGCAGAATGTCAACACGTTTGAGCGGAAGAGCGTCCACGTGCTTTTTCACGATCGCGATGAGGCGGTGCTGGCCGACGACGGCGCCCTGCCCGCGTATACGAAAGGCGGCGAGCGGTGGACCATCGCGGCGATCGCACGCACCGCCGCCGCTCAGCTCAACCGCATGACCAAGGCAGGTTCCAGCGGCGCGCCGGTCGGATACCACATCCACGCCGACGGCAGTCTTCACAAGAACGAAGACGAAGCCAAGTAACCCCGGAAGCACCATGTTAAACGCTGTCATACGCTTGGCTCTTCGTTACCGGACGCTGGTTCTCGCCGCGTCGTTGGTGGTGCTGGTCTACGGCGGCTACCTGACGACGGCGATCCCCATCGACGTCTTCCCCGATCTCGATCGGCCGCGAGTCGTCATCCTGACGGAGTGCCCTGGACTCTCCCCTGAAGAAGTCGAAATGCTGGTGACCTTGCCGATCGAGACGGCGATCCTCGGCGCGTCCGGCGTCGAGGCGGTGCGTAGCCAATCCAGTCAGGGAATGAACGTCATTTACGTCGAGTTCGACTGGCGCACCGAGATTCGGTATGCCCGGCAGGTCGTGATGGAGCGGCTGGCCACCGTACCGATGCCCGAGGGCATTCGCCCGCAAATGACCCCGCCCGCGTCCATTATGGGGCAAATCCTGCATGTCGGGTTGCATTATCGCAAAGGCCCGCAAGGCGGTGATCTCGCGCCAGTTGGCGAGACGGGGCTTGTCGCCGAGCGAGTTGATCGCGCTGGGAAGTCTGAAGTCGTCGTCTGGAATCCCCGCGAGCGCAACGCGCCGGAGTCGTGGGAACAAGTTGAAGTCCAGCATCTTGTCTGGGAGGGCGCCGAGCCACACCCCACCGCCTCTTTCCTACACGACGGCCGTCCGCAAACCGTGGCGTTTAGAACGCCCCTGGAGGCCCGCATGGATCTGCGGACGACGAGCGATTGGGTGCTCCGGCCGCGGCTGCTCAAGCTGCCGGGCATCGCCGAAGTGATCATTATGGGCGGCGACATCAAGCAGTATCAGGTGTTGGTCGATCCCGCCAAACTGCAGGAGTACAACGTCTCGTTGCAAGACATCGAGGCCGCGATCAAAGCCAATAACCTGAACACCAGCGGCGGCTTCCTCGAAGAAGGGCAAAGCGAGCGTCCGGTCCGAATCATCGGGCGGCTCGGTCCATTGCCGCAGCAAGTGATCGACGATCTGCTGAAGGTGCCCGTGAAGTTGAACGCGGATCGCGCCGTTCTCCTAAGTCATGTGGCCACGGTTCAAGAAGGACCAGCCCCCAAGCGGGGCGACGCCAGCATCGACGGCAATCCGGGCGTCGTCATTACCATCGTCAAGCAGCCGCACGCCGATACGCGCAAGCTCACCGAACAAGTGAAAACGGCTCTGCGCGATGCCGAGTCCACGCTTCCCGCCAATATCGTGATCAACACGAATCTCTTCCAACTCAAAGGTTTCATTGACCGCGGCATCTACTACGTCGAGGAGGCGCTCGTCATCGGGGCCGTGTTGGTCGTCATCGTCCTGTTTTTGTTTCTGCTCAACATCCGCACAACATTCATCACGCTGACGGCCATTCCGCTGTCGCTAGTGATGACGACGCTGGTTTTCCGCTTGATCGGAACTATCACCGGCACGGAACTCTCGATCAACGTCATGACGCTCGGCGGCATTGCGGTCGCGATGGGCGAGCTTGTCGACGACGCCATCGTCGACGTAGAAAATATCTTTCGGCGACTCACTGAGAACAATGCGCGGCCAGTCCCGAAGCCGGCCTTATTAGTAGTGTACGAAGCAAGTCGCGAAATTCGCTCCGCCATCGTGTTCGGCACGGCGGTCGTGATTCTGGCGTTCATGCCGCTCTTTGCCTTGTCGGGAGTCGAAGGACGGTTGTTTATCCCCTTGGGCCTCGCCTACATCGTGTCGATCCTTGCCTCCCTCTTGGTCTCACTGACCGTCACGCCTGTCTTGTCGTATTACTTGCTGCCGCAGTCGAAGGCCACGCACCGCCACAATGACGGACTCTTGCTTCGCGGGCTCAAGTGGGCGGCGAGCTACTTGATCCGGTTCAGCATGCGATGGGCCGGCCCGCTACTGCTGGTGACTTGGGTGCTCGTTGGTTTCAGCGGCTGGCAACTGTCGCGAATGGGCGCCGACTTTCTTCCGAAGTTCGATGAAGGAAGCGTCCAGATCAATGTGGCCCTGCCGGGCGGATCATCGCTCAGAGCGTCCAACGACGTGTCGGACGTGATTGATCGAAAGCTCACGACCATGCAAATGACGCCAGACAACCCCGCTGGCCCCGTGCTGCATTTTGCCCGCCGTACCGGTCGAGCCGAACTCGACGAACATGCCCAGCCCGTCAACGTCGGTGAATACATCCTCACGATGAACCCCAACGCCGGCACGCGCCGTGACGAGTTCTTGAAGACGGTGCTAGCCGACCTGCGGGCGGAAGTGCCCGGGGTCGAGATCGAGGCGGAGCAGCCGCTGTCACACCTGATCAGCCACATGCTCTCCGGCGTCAACGCTCAGGTGGCGGTTAAGATTTTCGGCGACGACCTGGACAAGATCCGGCAAATCGCGGGCGAGGTCCGCTCAGCGCTGCTCGAAGTAACGGGCGTGACGCCGCCGATCATCGATCCCCAGGAACGCGTCGACGAGCTGCACGTTGTGTTGCGGTCGGATGATCTGGCGCTCTATGGAATCAGCAGGGAGTTTGTCGCCGACTTCGTCCAGACGGCCTTAAAAGGGGAAGCCGTCTCGAAAGTTCTCGAAGGCCAGCGCCGGTTCGACCTCGTCATCAAGCTCGAAGAGCCATATCGCTCGGATCCTGATTTTCTCAAAGAGCTGCGACTGGAATTGCCGGATGGGCGCGGCCAATTGCGGCTGAAAGACGTTGCCGATTTTCCCGCAGCGGCCAGCGGACCCAATCTCGTGAACCGGGAAAACGTTCGCCGGAAGCAAGTCGTTCGCTGTAATGTCACGGGTCGAGATTTGGCGGGGGCGATCGCGGAGATCGAGCAGAAGGTCAAACAGCGCGTGCAACTCCCGGAGGGATACTTCATAGAGTTTGGCGGCCAGTTTGAAGCGCAGCGGTCAGCCACCATGCTGATTGCGGGCTTGGCCGGCGTCTCGCTGGCCTGCATCTTCGTCGTGCTGATGATGCTCTACCCTTCGGTTCGCATCACCTTTCAGATTCTCAACGCGATTCCCACGGCATTTGTCGGCGGGGTGCTGGCGCTGATGCTGACTCAGCAGACGCTCACCGTGGCGAGTCTCGTCGGATTCGTTTCGCTCGGCGGTATTGCAGTTCGCAACGGCATTCTTCTGGTGACCCACTACTTTCACCTGATGAAGCAGGAGGGACAAGAGTTCTCTCAGGCGACGATCCTCCGCGGCAGCCTGGAGCGATTGTCTCCGGTGCTGATGACCGCGCTCACGGCCGGAATCGGGTTGGTACCCTTGGTCGTGGGGGGCAAGAAGCCGGGACTAGAGATCCTCTACCCGGTGGCCACCGTCATTTTGGGAGGATTGGTGACTTCGACGTTCTGCGAGTTCCTGTTGCACCCGGGATTGTTTTGGAAGTTCAGCGGCAAGGACGCTGCGCGGCTGGTCGAAAGCGAGGGGACGGAGGCGGATTTGCTCAAAGTCGCCTAACTGTGACGTGTGTTGTTTCTGTCCTTTAACTCAAGGAGTAATTCGATGAAATGTGTAAGAATCATAGCCCCGAGTTTATTAGTCGCTGCCGTGTGTACGGTAGGTTGCTCCAGGTCGAGCGACACGACGCCAGCCAAGACTAGCACCCCGGCAACTTCTGAGCCCGTACATTCGCACGGCGCCGGTCCGAACGGGGGCGTTGTGTTCGAGGTTGGCAGTCGCCACGCGGAATTCACCGTCGATCACTCCAAGAGGCAATGCACCATCCTCTTCCTCGGCGTCGACGAGAAGACGCCGGCCGCCGTGGCCGCCACCGAGTTCGTCTTGAACATTCAAGAGACAAAGACGGCCGACGGCACGGTCGTTGCCCCCATGACGGTCATGATGCAGCCGGTGGACGCAAAGGACGGAAAAGCAATGACGTTTGTCGGCACCGACCCTGGCATCGGCAACGTCGCCGACTTCGCCGGCACGGTGTCCGGCGAAATTGACGGAAAACCAGCCCAGGGCGAGTTCGAAGAATAACGCCTTTAGAGCAAAGGAAGCGGTGTCTCTATGAGCGGCATGTGGAACATTGTGCGCGTTGCCATCGCGGCCGTAACCATCGTCGTCGTTGCGGAGCTTTCGAAACGCTACCCGCGATATGGTGCGCTGTTGTTGTCGCTGCCGATCACCAGCATCTTGGCCTTCGTATTCAGTTGGCAACAGCACCACGACATGCCCGCCATATCCAAGCTGGCCAAAGAGACGTTGATCCTCGTGCCCTTGGGCCTGCCATTTTTCATCCCGCTGGCATGTGCAGCACAGATGGGATGGAGCTTTTGGCCGGCCTTTGTCGGCGGGCTCGTGCTAGCGTCGTTAACGATCGGCGCATGGCTCGCGCTTGGCAGCTAGCAAAAGGCGGAAAAGTCACTCAATTCGCAGTTCAATCGGCCGCCGGCCAAGGTCGGCTCAGCCGCGATATGTTAGGGCGTCGAAAAAATGAATGGCGTGCCCCAACGCCAACCTAGGGAAGGGAGTCTCGCACAGTGAAATATTGCGCGCCTGCAGAAGATCGAAACTGCCGCCGGGATCGCGCGCCGGCCTTGCTTGCCACTGCGCTCGTGGCGGCGTTCGCCCTGCAGGCGGAAATCAGTCATGGGCAAGACGCGTCGGCAGTCCTCGTCAATCCGGCCGCAGCCGATGCACAACCCATGGAGTCGCTGCCGCCGCCGACGGCGCTCCCTGCGGTGGTCGACGGCTTAACGCTCGAACTACTCGAGGACATGGCGCTGACTGGAAACCCAACGATCTGCCGGGCGTACGCGCTCGTCGGCGCTGCGCGCGGCAATTGGCTCCAGGCTGGGCTTAAGCCGAATCCTAGCGTCGGTTACGAGGGTCAGCAGCTCGGCAGCGGCGGCCTCGCGGAGCAGCACGGCGTCCTGTTCAGTCAAGAGATTCCCACCGGCGGCAAATTGCGGCTGAATCGCGCCGTCGCCCAGGGAGAAGTCGTCGTCGCCGAGCAAGAACTTGCCGCCCAACGGCAGCGCGTCCTGACCGATGTGCGGATTGCCTATTACCAGGTTCTCGTGTCGCAACGGCAAATCGAGCTGGCCGACGAACTCATCCGCGTCAGCGGCGAGGGCTCGCAGTCGGTGGATGCGCTGTTTCTCGCGCGAGAAGTCGGCCGGGTGGACGTGTTGCAGGCGCAACTAGAGAACGAACAAGCGCAGATCCTCCTGCAGGACGCCCGCAATCGCTACGACGCCGCCTGGCGCAGTTTGGCCGCGATTCTGGGGAGTCCCGCAATGCCCCCGCAGACGATCGTCGGTGATCCGAGCGGGCCGCCAAAAGGAATTGAGTTTGAGGAGACGCTCGCCCTCGTACTCTCGACGAGTCCGGAAGTCAGCGCCGCCGTTGCCGACCTAGAGCGAGCGCGGCGCGCGATTGATCGCGCCCGCGTCCAGCCCATTCCCAATGTGAGTTTTCAAGGACTGGTGAACTGGCAGGACAACGGCATCGGCGGCGGGGCTAACGGCGGGGTGGCCCTCACCGTTCCGCTGCCGCTGTTTGATCGCAATCAAGGGGCGATTATCCGCGCCGAGCGGGAAGCGGCCGCTGCGCGGTACGCCGTCTCCCAAGTCGAGCTTGATTTGATGAGTCGTCTGACGCCGGTCTACGAGCGGTACGCCAATGCCCGCAATCAGGTGAGTCGCTACCGTAAAGTGGTCCTTCCGGCGGCCGAAGAATCGCTGTTATTGACCCGCAAGATGTATCAGGCCGGCGAAGCCAACTATCTCGGCTTGCTAACGGCTCAGCGCACGTTCGCGCAAACGAACCGCAACTACCTCGACGCCGTGCTGCAACTGCGCATCGCCGAAGCCGAAATTGAAGGACTGCTGCTTTCCGGCAGCCTTCAGAATCGGCCAGGGGGCGTTTCCGAGGTGGTTCCGCCGGCGGGCGCCGCGAGCAGCGCAAGTCCGTTCATCTCACCAGGGCGCTGATTGGTAAAAAGCGACCAGTCTCGGGCAGCACGACTGCGGTAAGGCGCGATCCGCGGCCGCCCTTTCCGACTTTTGATCCACGACGAGTCTGATCGGCTTCCGCCAGGCAATCGCTCGGGGTGACAACAGCCGGACTGCGCCCAAGGGGCGGCAGGCGGTTAAGCCTAGACTGCGAATTGCCGTGATTGCGCCAATTTGTTTGGCGCCCTGACGCGCATGAGCCCGACGCGAGGGTTCGTTGCCAAAAGTTACTCCAAACAAGATCCTTTGCACGCCGCCTCGGCCGAGCTCGTCGATCAGGAATTCGAGCAACTGCCGATACACGCCTTGGTCGCGATATTGCGGATCGACCACGGCGGCAAACAGCCAAGCCTCCGTTGACGTGAGTTCGAATCGAAGTCCAAGCTCGCGTTCATCGAAGGACTCGGTAGCGATCCACGCGCACGCAATGGCTTGCCCCTCGAACCAAGCGGCAATCGCCCGGCATGTTTTAGAGTTGAATTCGGTGCAAGTGTTATGGCTGGCGATTCTTCGAAGCATCGGGACTTCGCTTTCAGCAACCCAACTTACCTGGCAAGGAAGTACTCCGCGCGGTGAGCGCCGTGAAAGGTGCCTTGTAGTTGGCTCGCCACCCGGTTGCTGTAGCAGTATCTCGTACACGCCGAATGGGCGAAATCTCAAGAGCCATGCGGGCAATACATTCACGAGTTTTTTGGCCGAGCGGTATAGGACATGTAACGCGGCCATAGTGATTACATTGCATCGCAACTCGCACCGCGTGCTGGTTTAGCAAATGCGGGCAAGCCGAGTATTCGTGAGTGCCAGGACGACTCCTAGTCTAAACGGCCATCGCTAAGCTTGCGGGTACTCTGCTTGCCTCGGCGACGTGTCGTGCCGCTTTCTTGGGCACACGATCCTGTTTTCGACGACGCTCGCGAGACCGAGAATCGACACAAGTCGCGCCAAGTGAGCCACTTGCATCATTTAGGCGAAGGGCTTACAGCTCATGGAACAACGCGTGCTTTAGGGCTGCGCTGACTTGCCCGCGTTGTTCTTCTAGAGGCGGCCCAAATGCCCTGCTGGCTTCACCGACGCCGCCCGTGGCTAGCGGTACTCGTCACCCTCGTCGTGTCCATTGAAACTAAGCCAGCTTCCGCGTGCGATTCCCCCACATGTTGTTGCCAACGGCCGGACGCCGTCACCTGCGTTCGCCGTGAGGCTTGGCACATCGCCGACAGTCCTAATTTCCAAGTCTGCTCGCTGCACAGTGCCGCGGAGTCACGCCGAGTTGCATCGCAGTGCGAATGCCTCCGAAACGCACTCGCGAAGTCATGGAATCCCGATGCGCAAACCTGGAACCCGCGCTGTCAGATCGTGCTGCACGCCGACATGGCCAGCTACGTTCGTGCGGTCGGAGGCGGTAGTCAAACGACAGTCGGGTCCAGCTTGGTGACTCCAGTCCGGGGCCGGATTCGCACTCGCCGCATCGACTTACGGACGGATGTGGACGATGTGCTCGTCGCAGCGCTGCCTCATGAATTGTGCCATGTTGTGCTGGCCGATCGGTTTCGGGAATCGCCCGCACCGCTGTGGTTCGACGAAGGCGTGGCATTGCTCTATGACTCGGCTGCCAAGCGGGCGCTCCACGAACGCGATCTGAAAGCGGGGCAGCAACGGCGCATCGCGGTTCCGCTGCCGGAATTATTGAGGCAGGCCGAGTACCCGCAAGCTGAGCGATGGGGGGTATTCTACGGGCAAAGCGCGGCGCTGGTGCGCTGTCTGCTGGCAAATGGCTCTCCGGGGGAACTCATCAACTTCGTCCACCGGTCGCAGGACGTTGGCATCGACTTGGCGCTCCGTGAGACCTATCACCTTGCCAATATCGACGATCTGCACCGGGTGTGGCAGCGCGGGGCGCTCAACCTGAGCGCTGAACTGCCTCCGGACCTGTCGCTACCCACCGCGACGCCCCTGCAGATCGCTGGCCGATGAGGGCAGCCTCAACAAGCTTAAGCTGCTTGCTGACAGTGTTTTTCGCTTGATAGTCCGAAATCGCGTGGTAAATAGCGCGCCATTGCGGCGGCCAAACTGCGCCGTGCAAAACCACAATTCTGCCGTCAGCCGTCCCATAGGATGCATTCCGGGCGGCATTTGCGGACTTTCGGGAGGCGCGCATTTCGGCGCGGAACATGCGTATCTTGTCACTGGTAATTTTTCAGAAGCTAGTGCCGACGAAGACTCATTTATGGACACCCTCCGCTATATATTGCGTTGCCTGCTCGTCGTGGTCGTAACTTCGAGCATTACGGCGTCGCCCGTTGTCGCAGGGCCGGCGGCGGACTGCTCGAATACTACTGTCGAGGCAGCCGCACATCCCAAGTGCTGCTGTGACAACGATTGCCATTGCGCGGTATGCTCGTGCATGCAATCGAGGAGTCAGGCCCCGCCACAGCCTCCGGCCATACCGCCTGACGGGCGCGAGTTGGTGAAACTCCAAGCCCCGCTCCTAGAAGTCGTCCCTCCATTTCTTACCGCCATCGGCGCGGTGGAATTCGCTCCGGTTCTTTTGCCGGCGCCTCTCTCGATTTCGACGCTCGTTTTGCAGCACACCTGCTTGCAAGTCTGACGAGCGAGGCACTCCCTGCGCGCTTAGCTTCTTGCTGGCGTCTTTCGCGTGGGTTCTCTCGAAGGAATGGATGGTCTCGCATCGTGCTGCGCCGTCGTTCCATGTGCCAGCCACTCTTTGGTGAATCGTTGAGAATTGTTCGCGTCGCTTATTTCGAGCGACGGGAATTCTCTAGCTAGGTTTCCCTCTTAAGGCGGAGATGTGACATGAACGCTCAAAAAACCTTCATTCTGTTCTTGGCTCTCGCCGCAACTGCGATCAGTGCAGTCGAGGCTCGTGCAGCCGTCGGGACCAACAAGGCCAACGGCATCTACACCGGCGGCGGGTGGACATCGCAACGCGTGGCTGGGTCGCAAACTGGCTACCGAAATCGCGCTCCGGCTACGTATTACCGGGCGCCCGCGGTGCAAGGTGCAACCGCGCCTGCTTTGGCGTTGGCCCCGACAGAGGGTCGTCGGTTCTCTTACGATCCGTCGTCGGCAGCGACCACCGTTGCTCCGTGCGACCACGGGTCGACGACCGCAAATGCCCCTGTTGTGAACGACGACCGTCGGTTCTCCTACGCACCGACCGCGGAATCGACTGTAGCGCCTGCGGCAACACGGACCTACGCCCCACGTCAGAGTTATTCGGGGAGAAGTGGAAGTAGTACATCTGTAAATCGTTGGGCCCTGCAGAAGTCGGATTCGCGGAAGTTCAACGACTAACCCAACGGTCTTGCCGTTGCGCAAGCCCATGTTCGACCCTGGCTCGGCACGCGCCGAGCCGGGAACTTTTGTTACCACCCTTTGTTCAGTTTAGGGAGATGTTTGATGAAAAGGCTCGTTTGTTTTGGGAGTATGGCACTCCTAGTGGTCTCGGTTGTCGTGACCGGCATGGCCACAGGAGCGCCCGCGGTTGGCACCGCCAAGGCCCGCGGTGACTATTCCGTTGGCGCCTTCTGGGGAAACTCTGGCGGAAGGTCGGTTCGCCACGCGCGCGATTATTCGGGCGGCTATCGGTCGTACGCCCGGCAAGCGCCGACGATTACGCCGCAAATCGCGCGGCACGAAGCGGCCGGTGTTGGCCAGAATATCGCGTCGGCGCAGATGCAATTCGGAGAGATGCGCAAGACAACCACCGATGCGACGGCGCTGGCTTCGCTAACGCTGATCGATCAGCAGTTGGTCGCAGCAGCCAAAGCGCATGCCCTAATGCACGAAATGTGCAAGATGGAAACTATCGATGGGGACGCGACAATGCAGTGCTGTAAGGACGTTGACGCGGCGCTTGCCAAGGCAATTTCCGAGCATGAGAAGATGATGAAGGGGCTCGGAGTCGAGCCCGTAGGGCCTGTTGCCATCAACTAAGTGACGACAAAGCCAGGAATCTGGTGAGCATTGTCGGCTCAGGGCCCAGGCTAATACTATTGGCGGGGCTCGCCAGCCGCTTCAGTGGGTGAGGAGTTCCCGATCCATCGCGGGCCGGGAGCTCCTTTACTTTTGTCGCAATTTCGTTGCGTTGCGACATCCCGCGTGACTGGCGCCGCGAGCGACCGTGGCCTTACCCCTGTACCAGCCGGAGTATGTGAATCTGGAGTGGTGCGGCGGCCTTGTTGGGCTGACGTCTAGCCCGAACGCAAGCAAGTCAGCCGGCGGCGACGCGACGGTCGCATGTTGCCTAACCCCTACGACCGGAGGGCCGGCTTGTCTAATCGAGCCGGCGGGTCGTAACGCTTGCAGGCGAGGAACGGGTTGTGCCGAAAAAACCGATGGTTTCGTACCTACCGTTCGCTCTTATCGACCAGCGTCCCATGCGGCCGCATTTGTCGGGGGAGCGCTCTCACGCTGGGCAGCCGAGGCTGGGTAATGATCCGAGTTGCGGGAAAATCGCGCTGCAAGGCATTCATTGCTATAGCAATGTTATTGCTTGTCGGATGCCGAACTGGCCGGCAACAGCACGCCTCAACGCAAGCCGTTCCCAATGGCGCTCGCGCTGGCCTCGTCCAAAACGACGCAATTGACCCACACGTGCGCCTGGCGTCTCTCGATCAGCCGAGTGACGTCGTTGATGACCTGCCCACTCCCCACTCCGAGGACGCAGAGCTGCTCGACCCAGTGGGGCTGCTGGAGGCAGAATCTTTGGCTGATCTGGAAGCTTCGGCGCTGGCCGCTAATCCGACGCTGCGCCGCATGCGGCAGGAAGCGGCCGTCGAATGGGCCCAGGTGGGATACATCGACAAACTTCCCGATCCGACGGTCGGGGCCATGGCGTACATGCCGCCGATGAAGTACGACCCAGATCGCCAGTTGGCCGAGGTGCAGGTCATGCAGATGATCCCTTGGATCGGCCGGCTTCGGGCCGAGGCCCAGCGCGCTAACCTTGAGGCGCTCGTCGCGGTAAATCTGTATCAGGCGGAGCGACTGCGGGTCATCGGCGACCTTCGCGCCGAGTGGTGCAAGCTCTACGTCTTGATCAAGCAAGTCGAAACAACAGAGGCCGAAAAGGCGCAGCTTGAATCGCTGCTAAACTCTGCAAACACCCGCGTCCGCACTGGGGACGCTCAGCCTGGCGACGTGCTTCTGGCGACGTTGGAGCTAAGCAGCCTGCAGGAGCAACTTATCTCCTACCGCCAGGAGATCGCGGCCAGCAGTGCGGAAATCAATCGGCTCGCGGGGCGCGCGTCGCATTGTCCCCTTACGCCGCCGCAGGTAATCGCGGCCGACTTGCCGACATGGGACCACGACTTATTGCGCGCGATCGCACTCACGCGGCAGCCGGAACTAAATGCGGCTCGCTTGCGAATCGCGGCGACCCGTTGGGGAATCGAGGTGGCGCGTTTGAAGCGCCGGCCCGACCTGAACTTTGGCTTAGGATGGATGGTGATGGACGCCCCCGGCGCAGTGATGGCGGACGCCGGCGAGGATTCCATCACGCTGGGAGTGACTGCGAGTGTCCCGCTTTCGAGAGAAAAATATGACTCCATGGTCTCGGAGGCGACCCGCGAGCATTGTGCGGCCCATGCGTCGGAGGATGAAGTGATACTGCAGCTCGACTCGCTGCTCCGAGGGCTGTGGGAACAGGCGCTAGCCAGTCGCCAGACGGTCGAGCTTTACGAAAACACGATCCTCCCTCAGGCGCGGCAGACCTTTGAGGCCGACCAGGCGTCGCTGACTAACAATACCGTCACTTTTGACCGAGTCGTTCGAGATTACCGCACGCTTCTTACCCTGCAACTCGGCTATCACCGAGCGCTGGGTCAACTTGCCACGGCTTTGGCGCGAATCCGCCAAGCGGTCGGCGAAGACATAGCAATAGTGCCGCTGCAACCCTGAGCAGGGCGGTCGCCCTGGACAGCCGATCGTCCACCACGGAGAATATAGATAAGCGCCCAGCCTCCGAGTAGTTCCATGAACCTGCGGCATGACAACCTGCAAGTCGCAGTCGCCCTACTGCTGACGGGTTCTATCGTCGCAGGCGGCCTCGCGGACTGCGGGTCAACTCGGCTCTGCACAAACGTTGTGGGCGCTACTTCAAGTTGTGCAGTCTCGGAGCGTTGTTGCTGCCGGCGATCCAGCGAGACGCGCACATGCTGCTGCGCCCCTGAGAGCCCACCGAGTCCCATTACGGCTTCGAACCAAGCCGACCAGGGGCTGAAATGGTTGTCATGGGCCAAGCCTGCGCTTGCTCTCACCTCTCTCATATCTATCGGGCTAGAAGCGCCCCAGCACGGCGGTCAGTTGCTCGCGCCGGTTCGGCGCTCCGTCCAGTTGCTGCTCTGCACCTGGCGCCTCTGAGTTCTTCTGGCTACCGCTGCGCGCCGACCGGCCGTTGATACTCTCGTGGCGGGTTGTTTCTTCGTCTATCCGGGCCGCGCCGTAGCTGCGCCTGCCGCCGATTCCGCCTAAACGTGACTGATGTAAAAGGGACTTCGCCATGTCAGCGACGCCGTCACCGTTACCCGCTTCTAAGCCTACAGCAGCGCCCCTCTCGCCGCGAAAGAAGCTTGCTTGGCTCGGCTCAAGGTTCCTATCCGTGGCGCTGTTTTTTGCCGCAGGAGTGGCGCTCATCGTGCTTGTTGGACTGGCTCAGAGGGTGAACTGGATACGGCGTCCTGCAGAGGCTCCAGCAGCAACCAGCGGGCAGGCGGACGGCACAATTTACACCTGCGCGATGCATCCCAACATTCGCCAGCCGAGTCCGGGACGCTGCCCCATCTGCGGCATGGAGCTGGTGCCCGCTGCGAGTGCAGGCGGCGCTTCACTCGACGAGTTCGCGGTACAGATCCAGCCTGCGCAGCGGCGGCTCGCGAATATCGAGACGGCCGAAGTGAAGACCGGTCCTCTCAAGGCGACACTGCAGACGGTCGGGGCCATCGCCATCGATGAAAGTCGCCAGGCGACGATCGCGGCGTACGTGGACGGTCGGCTGGAGCGGCTGTTTGCAGATTACACCGGCGTGCATATCAACAAGGATGACCACCTCGCAGTCATCTATAGCCCTCAATTATTCGGCGCTCAGGTGGAGTACCTCGAATCACGCCGGGCATTAAGTGGAACGGTCGCTGGGCTTCCCGCAGTGCGGCAAGCGCAAGAGGCACTTGCTGCCAACACGTTTCAGCGGCTGCGGGAGTTTGGCATGTCAAAACAACAGCTTGAGCAGTTGGAGCAAGAGGGAAAGGCTCAGTCGCGGCTTACCATTTATGCGCTGCAGGCCGGGACGGTCGTTGAGAAGCTCGCCATCGAAGGAAATTACGTGAAGGCGGGCGATCCCATTTACCGGATCGCCAATCTCTCGACGGTCTGGTTGATGCTTAAGCTATTTCCCGAAGACGCCGCGCACGTACGCTTCGGTCAGCAAGTGCAGGCCACGGTCCAATCATTCCCGGGAAAGCCTTTCATCGGCAGGGTGGCATTCATTGATCCGACGGTGGACGCTGAGAACCGAACCGTTAGTGTTCGCGTGGAATTGAACAACGAAGACGGCCGGCTGCGGCCCGGTGACTACGCCGAAGCGCGGATCGACACGCCCATTGGCCCGCAGGGAGAAGTCTTCGATGAGGGCCTAGCGGGAAAGTGGATTAGCCCGATGCATCCGCAAATTGTTCGCGATGAGCCGGGTCAGTGCCCCATCTGCGGGATGGACCTCGTACCGACCTCAGAATATGGATACGCGGAAGAGCCCGGGCCTCAGCCATCATCGCTGTATGTTCCGCGGTCGGCCGTGCTTCTCGCGGGCGGAAATAGCGTCGTCTATGTGGAGACTGAGCAGGGGAGGTTCGAGATACGGCCCGTTACGATCGGACCTATCCTGCACGATAAAATTGTCATCCTGGATGGACTCGAGGAAGGCGAGAAGGTCGCCACGTCAGGGAATTTCCTGATTGACTCCCAAATGCAGCTCGCCGGGAAGCCGAGCTTGATCGACCCAGCGCGGGCCATTGCCAAGAATGAGCAGCGGAAAGGGCCGCTGGTTTTTAAGGACGTAACCGTAGCCTCGATTAGCGGCGAAGAAGGCACGAAGCTCGAAGAGCTTTACACTGCATACTTTGAAGTTCAAAAGTCGCTCGCGGCCGATCAGAAGCCGCGTGCCGAGGTCGCCCAGGAACTTGCCGCGGCCGCGCGGGAACTTAGCGGTGACAATGCATTCCCTGAGGCGTCCCGGAAGTTGTTGCAAGAAATCACGACGCAAGCCGAGCACCTGCACCACATGGATCTGGCTGGCGCCCGGAAGGCCTTCAAGCCGATTAGCCATGCGATCGTAACGCTTGCCACGCAGGTCCGCGGCGCTGAAGCGCGGCAGCCCTTCACGCACTTCTACTGCCCGATGGTTCCTGGCGGCGGCGGGGATTGGCTCCAAGCCGGGGGCGAGTTGCTCAATCCCTACTTGGGCGTCGAGATGCTCCGCTGCGGCGAGAAAGTGACCGAATACCCGCCTGGCGGCTCATCGGCTGCCGAGCCTGAATCTCACGATCAGCATAAGGCCAGTGACGCGCAGGACCAGGATGCCTAAATATGCTGCGCTCCGCGATTGCCTTCTGTGTCCATCAGCCGCTGCTCACGGTGCTGGGCTTTATCGTCGTTGCCCTGGTCGGCGGCTATTGCGCGACAATTGTGCCGATCGACGCTATACCCAACGTGGGTGAGAATCAGGTTATCGTCTTTACCGAGTGGCCTGGCCGTTCGCCCAAAGACGTCGAGGACCAGGTAACATATCCGCTGTCGGTCGCTCTGCTCACGGTGCCGCATGCGGAGAGCGTTCGCGGCAAGAGCATGTTCGGCTACAGTTTTGTCCAGGTCACATTCGACGAAGGTACGGATTTTTATTGGGCCCGCTCCCGTGTTCTCGAGCGGCTGGGAACGGCCGTCGGATCCCTGCCTGAAGGCGTTACGCCGACGCTCGGCCCCGATGCCACGGCGCTCGGCCAAATCTTTTACTACGTCCTTGAAGGGCCGCCGGAGATGAATCTCTCCGAGCTGCGCACGCTGCAGGACTACGTCGTCCGCTACGAACTTCAGTCGGTGCCGGGCGTCAGCGAGGTGGCGAGCGTTGGCGGCTACGTGCGGCAGTACCAAATTGAAATCGATCCCGAAGCACTCCGCTTTCATGACGTGCCGCTGGAGCAGATAATCACTGCCGTTAAAGAGTCGAACATCGATGTCGGCGCGAAGACGGTCGAATCGGGCGGGATGGAATACGTCATCCGCGGCCGCGGGTTCATTGGCCAGGGTCAGAGTATCGAGCAGTCGCTCTCCGACATTGAAAAGACGGTCGTCCTGTCCCGCGAAGGCGTGCCAGTCCGCATCCGAGACTTGGGCCAGGTTCAACTTGGCCCTGATTTTCGTAGCGGCGCGATTGATCTTAACGGCAGCGAGGCGGTAGG
>JANOIK010000840.1:0-1855 GCA_031407585.1 Planctomycetota bacterium
CAAGTGAAACGGGACTCCGCAATCATTCTCCCACTATCTGCGCCCATCTGCGTCATCTGCGGACACTCCCTGATGAATTGACGGCATTGAGTGCCGCCCGTTCGGCGGATTGTTAGCTGCCAAAACCCAGCAGCTCAAGCAACCCGCCGCTGCCTTCTTTTTGGTCGCTCTCTCCTTCAACGTCCGCATCCGAAATCGGCCCCGTCGGATCCGGCGCCACCCGCGACAACACTGCGATGTGATTCCGCGTAATGTCGAGCATGAACACACGGTCGCCCGTCGAATCCACGCCAATCGAAACTTTCTTGCAGCCGGGCACGACGTCGGCCGAGCCTACGACGCTCAGCAGCTCTCCTTCCGCCGAATACCGCTTGATGCGGCCGGTCGTGTCCTCAGCGGTGTACACAACGCCGTCGGCGCCGAACGCGAGATTCATCGGATTGCAGCAGCTACCAAAGCCCTCAACGCCCTCGCGGGCGCCTTTCCCCCACGTGCACGTGAGCTCCCCGTCCGCGTCGTACCGGCACACGCGATGGCGCGAGTTCTCGGCCACGAACACGCCATCCGCGCTCGCCTGCACGTCCATCTGTCCGCAGCAGCCGCTCAGCCCGGTCACGATCTTCTCGGCATCAGCTAACTCGGGCGTCGTGCGCCAGACGTCGTAGCCGTAGCCCACGGTCGTCCGGCAGGCGATAAATACGGCGTCCTCCGTGGCGCTGATCGACGCGACAGCCGTCTTGGAGGTCATTGCCTGCGCGACAAGTTCGGTGATTTGCTCCTCGGTCAATTCCGCCGCTTCCTCTTGCTCGCCATGTTGCTTGGCCATTTCCTCTCTAGCCGTGCGGTAGGTTTCAATGGTTTCCTCCGCCGTTTGGCGCTGGGCCGCCGTCTCCTCTGCGTCGCCCAACTCTTCGATTTGCTCTTCCATCGCGGCGATCGCCCGGTCGTACGCGGCCAGCATCTGCGGAAGCGAGTCGGACTGCTGCTTCTGCTGCTCGATCACCTGCTGGCGGATTTCCTCTTCGCTCTCGCGCATGGCCGCGACGTGCGGCGCTTCGACCTGCGCGAGCTCCTCGCCGTTCGCTGAGAGGCGGAAGAGCTTACCATCGCCCGCCACCAGGATCGATCCGTCCGGCGCCACGTTGATCGCCTCGGGCGTCACGGCCAGTTGAATCGATTCGAGGAACTTGCCGTCCGCATCGAACACGCGGATCTCGTTCTCGCCGCCCTCGCATCCCACGAGCAACCGATCGCCCTCGGCGAGGCAGAAGCACGTCACGGTCGCGTCGGCGCGGCCGTCGCCGTTCACCTCGATCAGCGCCGACTGCTTGTGCGTCGGATTGGCGCCGGTTCCCTTGTCGTCGGTTGCGTCGGACTCGGATTCCGAATCAGGCGCGGCGGATGTTTCCGTCGCCTCGACCGGGGCGGGCGCCTCATCCGCCGTATCGACGGAGGTCGCCTGCTCAACCGCATCCTCCGCGTTGCAAGCGGTTGGGCCACCAACCAGAACAAGTGCAACAAGCGAGAGCCAGGCCAGGGACTTGCGATCGAACATGATCTTCTCCTTAGGTCCGAACGACCGAACTGAAACGCGAATGCCAGGCGACTAGACGGCGCACTTCGCGAAGGGCTAACGCGCGCGTTGGCAAAATGATTGTGACGAATCCGGCATCCTATTGCCAACCAATTCGCCGGCGCGGGCGGAATCTTGATGTCGTTGGGAAGAAAAGCTGGGAAGTCCAGGCGAATTGCGCCGCACGAACCCGGCCACGCCGAGGCCCGCGAGGCGTCCGTATGCAGGCATACGAAAGAGCATTGCCGCGCGTGCGACGCATCGCAGGAGCAAGTGGGGCGC
>JANOIK010000606.1:0-4374 GCA_031407585.1 Planctomycetota bacterium
CTCGGAGATGCCCGTGTTCGTCAACTCCGACCGCGCCGCTTCGTTGGTCGTGGTCTGCACCCACACGTCGTACACGCCCTCGGGCATACCGCTCAGGCGATACGCGCCCTCGGCATCGGTCCGCGTCGCCGCCGCGTGGCCACTGGCGCGCGTGAGCGTTAAATCGCCCGTGCGACGCTTGATCGAGCCATCGTCGCCGATCTCCATGTCCGAATGCCCGTACGCCCGCACGAGCATGTTGGCCGCCGCCGCGCCGGAGCCCGCCATCGTCACCCGACCGGTGATCGCCGCCGCCGGCTGCATCTTCACATCGACCACTCCGGGGATGTCGCCCCCGCCTGTCTGAGTCACCGCGAAGTCGGGATGCGAGACCGTCACCTGCGACGCCCACAAATCGGCGCGTACGGATTGGCGTTCCACGGGAGGTGCAGCCGTCGCCTCGTCGACGGACACGACGCTCAGGAAATTAGTCTTCGGCATCTGCTCGCGAGCTGCTGCGGCATTGTATTTCGGACGGTCATTGAACTCGTAACGCCCGTCCGCATCCGTGCGCACGGCATTCCCACCCTCAATTACAACATTGGCCATTGAGCCAGCCGCGACCACGGCGCCGGCTACCGGCTTGCCGTCCGGCGACGTCACGCGCCCCGCAAGCTTCTGCCCCGGGCCCAGCGTAACGTCCGCCGCGTAGCCTCGCCGCGCCACTTCGTACTCGCCGGCGCCGAACATCGACGTGGCGAGTCCCGCCCGGCGGGTCACGATAAGGAAGTTCGTCGTGAACAATCCGTCGTGCTGCCGCGCGGCCAGCATCGCGTTGTACTCCGCCCCGCGCGCCGCGGGAACGACGTCGGAAAACTTGGCTTCGCCCGTCGCGTCGCTTGTGGCGGTGGCGACGCGCTCGTGGATTCCGTCGCGATACCACATGCGGTAGAGCGTCGCCTCGACGCCCTCGAGCGGCGCTCCCGCCTCGTCAACACAGCGCACGCTGATCGTGTTAACACCCGCGGGCGCCGTA
Source organism: Planctomycetota bacterium (assembly GCA_031407585.1). Lineage (GTDB taxonomy): Bacteria > Planctomycetota > Planctomycetia > Pirellulales > Lacipirellulaceae > Lacipirellula. Next base: position 1,016 of record JANOIK010000606.1, read on the forward strand.
ACGCCAATGCCGCTGCCAGGAACCGCGAACGCGACCGAGCCTTCTCCGACTTCGACCAACTCGATCTTGCCCACGCCCGTGGTGGTATGCGTCGTTTCTGTTCCTTCATCCACTGCCGCCGCGTCACCCATGACGACGCCCCGACGCACCGTACTCAATTCTCCTCCGGCCGCAGCGACTACTTCGGAGCCATCCGCGCGTTTGAAGATCACCCCCCGCGGCTCCTCCGGATCGAACGCGCCATCACCCGACTCCGAGACGACAGCGCCAAGCGTCGTAGCCGGCGCGTCGTCCGCGGTCGTCGCCCTTAAGGTCCACACGGGCTCGCCAGGCGTGACAGGAGTCGGGTCGAGTTGACCAAGAATCCCTCCACCCGTGCGTCGCGTGGTCGCGCCCTGCGTCGCGGGCACGAGGCTGTCCGCGGGCTCCGACGCCGGCACAAAGTCGTTGGATGGCGTCGTCGCTGGAACCAAGTCGTCCGCCGGCTCGTCCTCCGGCAGGACATACGCATTCGGCTCGTCGTCTTCGTCGCTCGCGACGGGAGCCACCACCGAGAAAGTCGCTGTCCCCAATTGAGGCGTCTCAAACCGCTTCATGGGAACGGTCACTTCGACCATCTCGTCTTCGACCACCGCCACCGTGGGGTCCGTCTTGAGCGACATCGTATTGGTCGACTGCCAATAGGGATCCTGGGGCGTGGCGCCGGGAATGTGGATCGAGAAAACAAAGTCTCCCGCCGCGAGTTGCACCTCCGCGGTCGCGTCCTCGAACGTCGCAAAATTCGGTTGCATCGGCCACACGCCAAGCGGAAGCTCCGGACGCCGCTGCGGGTTGACATAGCCGCGCGTTCCGGCCGGCAACGACAACGGCTGCCCCGTATCCGCGTCCACCAACTTAATCCGCACCGTCCCGCCGCGCGTGAACACCAGCTCCGGCGCCTGCGTTGTCGCGCCGCCAGGCGCGTCGACGTTCTCGACGCCTTGCGTCACCCAACCCTTGAGTTGCCCCGAAAGCGTGTACCGCCCAGCCGGCAGCGAATCGAATCGATACCGACCCTCGGCGTTCGTTTTCGCCGCTGTCGTCTGGTACCGGAACGCATCCGGCTGCTCGCCCGGCTTCGGCGCCGGCAGCACCCGCGTGATCTGCATCGCCACGTTTACCGCGGGAACGGTGGCGCCATCGCGATCGCGCGTCGTCGCCACGCCTTCGATGACCGCTCCGGGCCGTAGCTCGACGTTGAGCTCGCCGGGAATGGTCTTGATCTCCACGCGACGCGCGGCAAAGTCCGGATGCCGCACCATCAGCGGGTTCGACCCCGCCGCCGCCGACAACAGCCCCGCTCGCGTCGCACCGCTTTCCTTGGCGGCCAGCTCCTCGAACTCGCGCCGCGACTGCTCCGCGTCGAAGGCCGCCAGGTCGGCGATCTCGTAGCGACCTTCGGCGTCGGTCTCGGTCGAGTACATATCAAGACCTGGCAACGTGCCGTGCCCAGCAGTTACTTTGGCGCCCGCCACGGGTTGGCTTTCAGGCCCTGTTACCCGGCCGCGGAGCGTAGCCGCGGGCTTGAGCGCGAGCTGGCTGGCTAGACCCTCTTTGGCCACCCGCGCGGCCGGGTAATTCTGCCAGGCCGGCGAGCGGCCCGCTGCGCGAGCAAGTACCGCAATCGCCGGGATTGGTATCTCCTGGAACGTTTCGCTGGGCAGGCCGTTCGGGAATTCGCCAGCGACGTCGATGACATTCTGAAACCGGAATGTGCCGTCGGCGCCGGACGTTTGCACGGCGATTTGCTGTGTTTCCCCGGCATCGCCGCCGAGCTTGTACCGGTAGAGCACCACCTCGACGCCGGCGAGCGGGTTTTTGTCCGCGTCGATGATGCGGCCCTTCACGACGTTGGTCTCAAACTTTGCCCATTCCGGAACCTCCGCCGCGGACGCGTCCGCGGTCGGCTGATCACCCCCCATCGATCCCAGAGGATGGACGCCCACGCCGCTACCGTACAGGAAGCCAAATTGCCGCGCCAGCGCCACGCCTCGCGCCACGGCCTCGTTCGCTTCGCGGAGCGACATCTCGTCGCTCGCGACGGCGATCTCCAGCACCGTTTTCTCCCGGTTCGGCGTTTTCTCCAACAGCCCCAGCAATGCCTCCCACGTCGTTTCTTCGCCCTCGAATGTCAGGCCGTCGCTGCCGACCACCACGCGCACGAATTTCTCCGGCTTTGGCTGCGGCGCAGCGGCGGGGGCCGCGTCGGCCGCTGCTTCTCCCTCGCTCGCAGTGGGTTGGGCCGAGGCTTCTCGACGCTGCACGGTCACCAGCGACAGCAGGCACGCCGCGACCAGTGCCGCACAGGCCGTGCCGACGCGCCACTTTCGCGATGCGGCGCGCAGGATCGTCAGCTTTTCGTCGAGCAATGTCGCGATGCGCCGCTTGAGTTGCGAAGGGCTTTCCCACAGCCCCACGGCGCCAGCGAGCCGTGGAGCGCGCGGACCGCTGCTGCGCGCCCAGCCCAGAAGCTGCTCTGCATAGTCGATGCGGCCCGCGACTTCCGCGGCGGCCGCGTCGGCCAGCGTTTCCTGGTCAAGCCGAATGACCCGCCGCAGCAGCCAGAACAACGGCTGCGGCCACAGAATCACCAGCAGCCACCGCGTCGCCGCGAGCGTCCTCAGATCGCCCGACGCAATGTGCGCCCACTCGTGAGCGAGCACCGCCGCAAGGTTACGCTGCGCGCCGGCACGCTCCGGAAGTATGATGGCCGGCCGCCGCAAGCCGAGCGCCACGGGCGTATCAACCTCGGAGCTCGTCAACAATTCCGGCGCCCGCGCCGAGTCCACAATGGCGCCCAGGGCCTGTGCCAGTTCCGCCGACGCGGGACGACTCGCGTCGCGAACTCGCCGAGCCAGAACGGCGCCGAGCGCCAGCCACGCCACCACGAGCGTTGATCCCAGCGCGTGAACGAGCAGCGCGGTCGCGACCCAATCGATTGGCGCTGCGGGAATTGGCGTTGGGGGAACTGCAGCAACGGGCGGCGTTGAATCGACCGCGGGCGTCATCGAAAACTCCGGCGCCCGAGTCGAAAGCGGCGCGAGCGGCTCGCGAGCCAGTGGCGCAACTGTGACCGGTTCCACCGCGGCAACCACCGGCGGCGTCTCTGCCGAAAGCAAATGCACCAACGACCAACCAGGCAAAGCACACAGAACGACCAGCGCCGCGAGGCCCGCAAGCGCGCTCTTCGCAACCGCCATCCGCTGCGCCGGCTGCCTTAGCGCCGCCATCGCCCCCAGCACAACGGCCAGCAAAGCGCCGGCAAGCAGATGAACGTCCGCCAGCCACAAAGCAGAATTCGAGCTCATAAGAAAAGTCTC
>JANOIK010000610.1:0-2128 GCA_031407585.1 Planctomycetota bacterium
CGACTGGCAGGCCCAGTGGATCGGCCTCGAAGGCAGCACCGACCCCGCGCATCTCGCGAACACGAACTGGATTTGGTTCCCCGAGGGCAACCCCGCCGAGTCGGCGCCGGTGGCGACGCGGTACTTCCGTCGCGCGTTCGACGTGCCGGCCGATCGGCGCATCGTGAAGGCCACGCTGCGCATCACGGCGGACAATAGCTGCAAGATGTGGTTAAACGGACGGGAGATCGGCAGCCGCAGCGGGCATCAGTCGGCGAAAGAGATGGACCTCACGCATCGCTTGCAACCGGGGCGGAATGTGCTCGCCGTGAGCGCGACCAACGAGGACGATGCCGGCGGCGCCCCCAACCCGGCGGCGCTCGTGGCGTGGCTCGAGGTGCAGTTCGATTCCGGCGAGCCGCTCGTTATCGTCACCGACGATGCTTGGAAAACGGCCGATGCGGAGACGCCGTCGTGGAGCGAGCCTGACTTCGACGACGCGGCTTGGGCCGCTGCGAAAGTGATCGGCCCCGTCGGCATGGAACCCTGGGGCAACGTGCGCCACGCCGAGGACCGCCGCCTGCCGGCCCGCTACGTTCGCAAAAACTTCTATGTCGAGGGGCCCATCCGCCGCGCCATCGTGTCGTTCAGCGGCCTGGGTGTTTCGGAGCTCTATCTCAACGGCGAGAAAGTGGGCGACGCGGTGCTTTCGCCCGCCGGCACGCAGTACCCGAAGCGCGTCATGTATGTCACCTACGACATCACGGAGCAGGTCAAAAAGGGCGAAAACGCTGTGGGCGTGCTCTTGGGCAACGGCCGCTACTACTCGCCGCGCAGCGAGGTGTACGCCGCAATGCCGCACTACGGATTTCCCAAGCTGCTGCTGCACCTCCGCATCGAGCATGAGGACGGCACGACGACGACTGTGGCGAGCGACACAACGTGGAAGCTCACCGCCGACGGGCCGATCGTCGCCAACAACGAATACGACGGCGAGGAATACGACGCCCGCAAGGAGTTCGGCGACTGGTCGGCCTACGGATTCGACGACGCCGGATGGCAGCAGGCCGGTGAAGCGATCGTTCCGACCGGCGAGATCTGCGCCCAGATGATCGACCCGATCCGCGTCACCGAGACGCTCAACCCGACCGCGATCACCGAGCCGCGGCCGGGCGTGTACGTCGTCGATATGGGGCAGAATCTGGTGGGTTGGTGCCGCCTGCGCGTCAAAGGCCCCGCCGGCGCCGAAGTGAAGCTTGTCCACGCCGAGACGCTGCTCCCCGACGGCAATCTCTATCTCGCGAACATCCGCGGCGCCCGCGTCACCGATATTTACACCCTGCGCGGCGACGCTGCCGGCGAAACGTGGGAGCCGCGATTCACCTACCACGGCTTTCGCTTCGTCGAAGTCACCGGCTGGCCCGGCAAGCTGACCGTCGACGACATCGACGGCCGCGTGGTCCACGACGACCTGCGTTCGGCAGGCAGCTTCGAGTGCTCGAACCCGCTGATCAACCAGATTTACAAGAACGTCCTCTGGGGCACGCGCGGCAACTACCGCAGCTTCCCCACCGACTGCCCGCAGCGCGACGAGCGGCAGGGCTGGCTCGGCGACCGCGGCGAAATCTCCCGCGGCGAGATGTACATCTACGACAGCTCCGCGTTCTACGCCAAGTGGGTGCAGGACATCGCCGACTCGACCAAGGACACCGGCAGCGTGCCCGACGTATGCCCCGCGCACTGGCCCATTTACACCGACAATGTCACGTGGCCGTCGACCACCGTGCTGCTGCCCAACTCCCTCCAGCGGCAGTACGCCGACGCGGACATCGTCGCCAGCCACTACGACAAGGCGAAGCTATGGGTCGACTACATGCTCACGTTCGTCGAGGACGGCATCATCGACCGCGACAAGTACGGCGATTGGTGCGTCCCGCCCGAGGACCCGAAGCTCATTCACTCGAAGGATCCCGCGCGGCAGACCAACACGGCCCTGCTGTCCACATCGTACTTGTACAACGACCTGCGAATCATGGAGCGGTTCGCGAAGCAGCTGGGCAAAGACGACGACGCGAAGAAGTTCTCCGAACAGGCCGACGCGATGAAGATGGCGTTCAACGAAAAGTTCCTCAACCGAGAGCTCGGCCAG
>JANOIK010000611.1:0-2211 GCA_031407585.1 Planctomycetota bacterium
CGACTGGCAGGCCCAGTGGATCGGCCTCGAAGGCAGCACCGACCCCGCGCATCTCGCGAACACGAACTGGATTTGGTTCCCCGAGGGCAACCCCGCCGAGTCGGCGCCGGTGGCGACGCGGTACTTCCGTCGCGCGTTCGAAATGCCGGCCGATCGCCGCATCGCGAAGGCCACGCTGCGCATCACGGCGGACAATAGCTGCAAGATGTGGTTGAACGGACGGGAGATCGGCAGCCGCAGCGGGCACCAATCGGCGAAGGAGATGGACCTGACGCACCGCTTGCAGCCGGGGCGCAATGTGCTCGCCGTGAGTGCGACCAACGAGGACGATGCCGGCGGCGGCCCCAACCCGGCGGCGCTCGTGGCGTGGCTCGAGGTTCAGTTCGATTCCGGCGAGCCGCTCGTCGTCGTGACCGACAACGCTTGGAAGTCGGCCGATGCCGAGACGCCGTCCTGGAGCGAGCCGGACTTCGACGACGCGGCGTGGGTCGCCGCAAAAGTGATCGGCCCCGTCGGCATGGAACCTTGGGGCAACGTGCGGCACGCCGAGGACCGCCGGCTGCCGGCTCGCTACGTTCGAAAGGAGTTTGAAGTCGAGAAACCGATCCGCCGCGCCATCGTGTCGTTCAGCGGCCTTGGCGTTTCGGAGCTCTATCTCAACGGCGCGAAAGTCAGCGACGCCGTCCTCTCGCCGGCGGGCACGCAGTATCCGAAGCGCGTGATGTACGTCACCTACGACGTCACCGAGCAGCTCAAGGACGGCGCGAACGCGATGGGCGTGATCCTAGGCAACGGCCGTTACTATTCGCCGCGCAGCGAGGTGTACGCCGCGATGCCGCACTACGGGTTCCCCAAACTGCTGCTGCACCTGCGCATCGAACACGAGGACGGCACGACGACGACCGTCACGAGCGACAAGTCGTGGAAGCTCACCGCCGACGGCCCGATCGTCGCCAACAACGAGTACGACGGCGAAGAATACGACGCCGGCAAGGAACTCGGCGACTGGTCGACCGCCGGCTACGACGACGGCGCCTGGCAGCAGGCAGGCGAGGCAATCGTGCCGACCGGCGAAATCTGCGCCCAGATGATCGACCCCATCCGCGTCACCGAGACGCTGAAGCCGATCGCCATCACCGAGCCGCGGCCGGGCGTGTACGTCGTCGATATGGGACAGAACGTTGTGGGTTGGTGCCGCCTGCGCGTCGAGGGCGCCGCCGGCGACGCGGTGAAGCTCGTCCACGCCGAGACGCTGCTGCCGGACGGCAATCTCTATCTTGCGAACATTCGCGGCGCCCGCGTCACCGACATCTACACCCTGCGCGGCGACGATGCCGGCGAAAGGTGGGAGCCGCGATTCACCTACCATGGCTTCCGCTTCGTCGAAGTCACCGGCTGGCCCGGCAAGCTCACCGTCGACGACATCGATGGCCGCGTAGTTCACGACGACCTCCGCTCGGCGGGCACGTTCGAGTGCTCGAACCCGCTGATCAATCAGATTTACAAGAACGTCCTTTGGGGCACGCGCGGCAACTATCGCAGCTTTCCCACCGATTGCCCGCAGCGCGACGAGCGGCAGGGCTGGCTCGGCGATCGCGGCGAGATTTCCCGCGGCGAGATGTACATCTACGACAGCTCGGCGTTCTACGCCAAATGGGTGCAGGACATCGCCGACTCGACCAAGGACACCGGCAGCGTGCCCGACGTCTGCCCCGCGCACTGGCCCATTTACACGGACAACGTCACGTGGCCGTCGACCACTGTGCTGCTGCCCAACTCGCTCCAGCGGCAGTACGCCGACTCGGATGTCGTCGCCAGCCACTACGACAAAGCGAAGCTGTGGGTGGACTACATGCTCACGTTCGTGAAGGACGGCATTATCGACCGCGACAAGTATGCCGACTGGTGCGTGCCGCCCGAAGACCCCAAGCTCATCCACTCGAAGGACCCCGCGCGGCAGACGCACACCGCGCTGCTGTCGACGACGTATTTGTACAACGACCTGAGGATCATGGCGCGCTTCGCGAAGCAACTTGGCAAGGACGACGACGCGACGCGGTTCGCCGCGAAGGCCGACGAACTGAAGGCCGCGTTCAACGAGAGGTTCCTCAACCGCGAGCTCGGCCAGTACGACTACGGCTCGCAAACTTCGTGCGTCCTGCCGCTGGCGTTTGGCCTCGTGCCCGACGACATGCAAGTGCGCGTCTTCGC
>JANOIK010000612.1:0-1735 GCA_031407585.1 Planctomycetota bacterium
ACCGTCGTCTTCCAGAACTCGACGCTCGACGACTTCGTGATTCTAAAGTCGGACGGCTACCCGACGTACCACCTCGCAGCCATGGTGGACGACCACTTGATGGACATCACACACGTCATCCGCGGCGACGAGTGGCTGCCCAGCGCGCCGCGCCACTTCCTGATCTACCAGGCTTTCGGCTGGGAGCCGCCGCTGTTCGCGCATGTCTCGCGCATCCTCGGCCCGGACAGGGCCAAGCTTTCGAAACGCCACGGCGCTGACTCCGTTCTCGAGTACCGCGACAAAGGATACCTGCCCGACGCCGCCGTAGCGTATCGGCGGGAATACCCAGTGCGACATTTTGCGGCGGGGTCGGAATCGGCTTTGCCTGTTCCAGCATGACAGCGAACGCTCCGGGCGCTTGCCCGGTCAACACCGCAAGCCGGTTGGCCGCCGCCGCGAAACCACTCTCGAGTGTCGGGATCGTCGCTGCGACCTGCGCCCGCTGCGAACGTGCCTGTTCGGAATCGAGCGATGAAACGAGCCCGGCCTGCACCCGCCAGCTCGCGATCTGGAGATTCTCGTCGACGATGCTCAAGGTTTCGCGGGCGTTGCCGAGGCGCTGCTGGGAGAGCCGCGCCTGAATATAATTGGTGGCGACGTCGGCGATGATCGCAATTCGCACCGCGCCAAGATCGTAGCCGGCACCAGAGGCATCGGCGCGCGCTGCCTCAATATTGCGGGAGATGCCGCCGAACAGATCGACTTCCCAGGCCGCATTGCCACCGACATTGAAGCTGCCGGTGTCATTGCCATCGAAATTGAAATTGCGCCCTGCCCCGGCCGATCCTGTCACCGTCGGCAAACGCTCTGCCCGGGCCTGGACCACTCCCTCGCGCGCCTGTCGCAGGCGGGATACGGCAACGGCAATATCCAGATTCCGCGAGATCGCCTGGTCGATCAGCGCACTGAGCGCCGGATCGTTGAACTGCTGCCACCAATTGGCCAGTTCGACGGGACTTTGCGGGGCGGCGGCCCTGTCGGAATAATGATAGCGTTGCGGCACCGCCAAGGCGGCGGTCGAGGGGGGCGCGTAATTCGGACCGACCGTGCATCCAGCCGTCGCTACGGCCGCCGTTACGACGGCAACCAATCTGCCAGCTCGTTTCACCCGTAGATCTCCTTGCCGGTGCCCACTATCCAACGCGGCACGCAGCGATATGGCCCTAGCGACCCATACTGGCCAGTGGATGTCAAAGCATCGCGTGCATGACACAATGCGTCACAATGTTGACGTGTCCCTAGTGCCCGCGAGATGGGCAACGGATGTACAGGCTGGTTATATCTCCTTACGCGCTACTATGCGACCATTGTGACAACACATTACTGGCGTGAAAAACAGCAGGAAACTTTTTGCGCTACCAACCAAGAATGGAGACTGCGCTTGTGAGTGCCGACGAAAAGACGCGCGTCCTTATCGTGGACGACGACAAGTCGTTGCGCCGGTTGATTCGCGACTTCCTCCAGACACACGGTTTTGAAGTGCTGGAAGCGGACAGCGGACCAGCGATGCGGGCGTTGCTGGACGATCATCCGGTCGATCTGGTCGTGCTGGACCACGATGCTGGAACGCGGCCGCGAATTCGCGCGCGAGGCCGGCCTGGAGAGTCGCGTCGTGCCGATTCAGGGTGATTTCAACCACTGGCAACCCGACGGCCGCTACGACGGGGTGATGGCGAACCAGAGCCTGCATCAC
>JANOIK010000620.1:0-2725 GCA_031407585.1 Planctomycetota bacterium
GACGGCCGGCTGGCGCCTCGGACGATTGGCCAACTCAAGGCGCAGCAGCTCAAGAAGTCGCGGCTCGTCGCGCTCCATGAAGGTCAGGAACGGTTTGAGGACCTGGGCGGCCTGGAGGCCTTGAAGGCGTTTTGTTTACGGGCCCTTCGCCGCACGAACCCGTCGTCGAACTGTCGCCCGCGGGGCGTGCTCTTGTTATCGCCTCCGGGCTGTGGAAAAAGTCAGCTGTGTAAGGCACTGGGCAACGAAGTGGGCCGGCCGACGTTGCGGCTCGACATGGGCGGCCTCTTGGGATCGCTGGTCGGTGAAAGCGAACGCAACATGCGCCGCGCCCTGGCCCTGGCCGAAGCGATGCAGCCCTGCCTGCTGTTCGCCGACGAGCTCGAGAAAGGGCTCGCCGGCGCGGGCGGGGGCGGCGCAAGTGATTCGGGCGTCGCGGCGCGGATGTTCGGAGGTCTGCTTACGTGGCTGGCCGATCGCACGAGCGACGTCTTCGTGGTGGCGACCGCCAATGCCATTGACCAGCTGCCGCCTGAGCTGGCCCGCGCCGAACGGTTTGACGGCGTGTTCTTCATTGATCTGCCCGGCCGCGACGAGAAGGACGCGATTTGGCGGATTCACCGCCGACGGTATGCGATCGATGATTCGCGCGCCCGGCCCGACGATGACCAGTGGACCGGTGCCGAGATCGCGGCCTGCTGCCGCCTGGCCGCGCTGCTGGACGTGCCGCTCACCGCGGCGGCCCAGAATATCGTGCCGGTCGCGATCTCCGCCGCCGAAAGTCTCGACCGCCTCCGCCGTTGGGCCAGCGGCCGCTGTCTGGCGGCCGACCGCGGCGGCGTCTATCGCGCGCAGCCTCCGGCGTCACGACGGCGTCGCGCGGTGCGCCTCGATCCGTCGGACAACTAGGAGATTGACCCTTGCAGCGACCTGCCGATCTTTCCCGCCCGGCGCTCGAAACGATCGTCGACGCCATTCAACAACACCTTTACCTCGACCATGACAAGACACGCGGGTTTGTTTGGAATCCCGAGAAGGACTGGAGCGGCGCCGACGTGCTCGAACAGCTCGCCGGGCTCTTGGCGCAGTTCGACTTGAGCCCCGAATTCTCAGAACCCTTTGTTCCCTCGTGAAGTCTGAAAGGACCGATTGCGCGCATGACCACCGTACTCGAAGCACCGCCCCCGGCCGTGGATCCGCGCGCCCCGGCGGGGCGGCTCCGCGCGGAGACTGCCGCCCTGCGGCAGTCGTTCACCTGGTTCGGCGTCCGCAAGACCTTGTCGGCCGACCAGAAGGCGGAAGCCGCCGCATCATTCGGCGCCGCCGGCGAGTTTTTGTCGGCCGGCAAGAAGCTGTTTGACACGCGCCACTCGCGCGTGAAAGCGGTGGGGGCCGTGCGGCGGCAAGCCTCCGCCTACGTTCAGGGAATGTCGCTCCCGTTTCCCGAGCCGGCGATCCGGCTTATCCGTCGCGACGATATTGACGAGATCCAACAGCGGCTCACCGCGTTCTCGGAGGAACTGAGCCGCGCCGTAGTCGAACTGGATCACGCCTACGAGGAGCTCCGCGCCGCGGCGCGCGACCAGCTCGGACGGCTCTACTCGGAGACCGACTATCCGCCGTCGCTCGTGGACCTGTTCGCGATGAGTTGGGACTTTCCTAGCGTCGAGCCGCCTGAATACCTGCGCCGATTGGCTCCGGAGCTCTACCAGGAAGAATGCCGCCGCACGGCGGCGAGATTTGACGAGGCGGTCCAGCTCGCGGAGCAGATGTTCCTGGCCGAACTCGACGGGTTGGTCAGCCATTTGGCAGAGCGACTCAGCGGGGCGAGCGACGGCAAGCCCAAGGTGTTCCGCGACTCGGCCGTCGAGAACTTCGCCGAGTTCTTTGAGCGCTTCGGGCGACTCAATATCCGCAGCCGGGGCGAGCTCGACGCGATGGTCGAGCGGGCTCGGGAGACGATCGCCGGCGTCGGCCCGCAACAGCTGCGCGACAGCGGCGCACTGCGGACGCGGATCGCAGGGGAATTTGTCCGCATTGAGGCGAATCTCGACGCGCTGATGGAGAATCGGCCGCGGCGAAACATCCTGCGGCGTGGGTCGTAGCGGCGCGGGTGATCTTGAGCGGTCTTTCGTCATTGTTCCCAACCAGGAGGCCCCGCTGTGGAACTTGTGATTGATCCGGTGGGCGTCGTCCGCTGCCTCTACGGGGAGGCGATCGATCTGGGGGCGTTGGGACGTCTCGCCATTGTGCGCGCCTCCCATGTCGAACCCGACGCGCGCGGCCAGTGGCTCGTCGACTTGACGCCGGTCGACGGGCCGCGCCTCGGCCCCTTCCCGCGCCGCAGCGCCGCCCTGGCCGTCGAAGCGGCCTGGCTGACGCGTCATCGGCTCCGCCAATGACGGCGGACTGGGCCCAACGCCCAGAAAGCTCTGACGCGAAGGCTTTTGATCGTTGCAGCCGCCTGCGTGGCGGCGTGTGAATTCTGTTTTGTTTGCGTCGCTGCCGCGCCCCTGGATGTGCGGCGACGCCTTTCGTTCCCCCATCCCCTGCATGCGAGGAGAAAACTGCGTCATGACCCAAGCCCAATTGGATCGGAGCGTCGCCGCCGCCACGGGCGAAGCGCGACGGACGATCCGCAATCGCGGCTTCTCCCTGGCGGATCCGCTCGAGGTGACCTTCGACCCGGAGCCGAACAGGGACGTTGGCTACCTCGACTGGGAAG
>JANOIK010000670.1:0-2154 GCA_031407585.1 Planctomycetota bacterium
CCTTGGCGTCGATGCGCGTTGCTCTACAGCTCCGAAGGAGCGACATCGTGTAGCCAGGGGCGCGAGCCCCTGGGAAACGCCGTGGTTCGACGTACCAAGCCCCAGCGGGGCGACATCCAACCAATCGGATAAACACGAGCAAGATCGCCCCGCCGGGGCTGCCGACGAATACATCCCACACTTGCACCAGGGGCTCGCGCCCCTGGCTACACGACTCGGCCCCTCCGGGGCCGGACGGCGCCTGCGTTTTGCCCTTGTAACGAAGTGGATTGGAGCCGCCGCAATTGTGGTATTGGCGTGGATGGCGCGGAGCGCCCTCGCCCAGCCCCCGGCGGAGGCGCCCGCGCCCGACGCCGCTGTGCGGGAAATGATCGATCGGTACTTCCTCACCTGGAGTGCCGAGGACATCGACCGTTACGGCCAGTGCTTCATGCCGACGGCGGTGATTCAGTTGGTCGACTCCACCGGCAAGCTGACGTCGATGCCGTTGCGGGCGTTTCTCAACACCCAGCGGCGGGCCCACCACGACGCGACCGAGCCGATGAAGGAAGTGCCGGAGTCCGTCGATGTGCGGTTCGAGGGCAAGGGGATCGCTCGCGTCGTCGTGTTCTGGAAGCTAACCGTCGGCAAGCGCGAGGAGACCGGCTACGACCACTTCACGCTCATGCAAAGCGGCGGCGAGTGGAGAATCGCAAATTTGCTCTTTTACGAGTCGGTCAAGTACTCACACACGTGGCCAACAATCGGCTCCGTTTCCGAGCCTACCCAATAGTCGTAGGGTGGGTGTCCGCACCCACCGATTTTGGTTTTCGAGTTACGGTGGGTGCAGACACCGACCCTACGGGATGGCCGCGGGCGTCCGCTGCTTCCTGCCGCGTTGGGTGAAGACGATCAGCGTCATGTCGTCCGGCTTGTGGGGGCGCCCGTTCTGCGGCTCGATCATGCGTTTCCACGCCAGGGCGCCGATGAGGCTGGCCGATCTGGCCGCGCTGCCGGTGCGGAGGAGCTGGACAATTTCGTCGAGCAGCAGGTTGTCGAGTACGCCGTCGCTGGCGATGAGCAGGCCGTCGTGCGTGGACACTTTGCGAACGCTGCCGACCTCGACGTGCATGCCCTCGAAGCCGAGGTAGTTCGACACGAGATGCCGCTCCTCGTGGTCCATCGCGTCGTGCTCTTCGAGCATGCCGGCCTCGACGGCGTAGCCCACGGGCGAGTGGCTGGTGGTGAGCAGCTTCACCTTGCCGCGATTGCCCACGAGCAGGATTTGGGCGTCGCCGACGTGGTAGGGTTTGGCCTCGCCGTGATCGAGCTGGACGACGGCGAGCGTGGCGCCGGCGCCGTTTTTCATGTCCATGATCGCGCGGTTGGCGGATTCGACCGCGTCGAGAATCGCCGTCCGCACCGGGGGGCCCTCGGGGGCCGCGGTCGCGGCAACGTGGTGCGTGAGCGCCTCGATCGCCAGCCGGGCGGCCTGCTCGCCCGCGGCCATGCCGCCGCAGCCGTCGGCGACCACCAACACGCCCGAGCCATCGCCCGCGGCGATCACCGCGGCGGCGTCCTCGTTGGCGGTCGTCTTCTCGGGCCGGCGCATGGAGAGCACCGCCACCGTGCCGCCGGCGAGCTCGAACACATCAGGTTCGAGCATGTCGGCGTTCAGGTAGGTGCGAGCCTCGCTGGGCGCGAGCGTTTGAAGAGTCATCCGTGGGGCTCCGGCAAAGCTAGTAGCTAACCGCTAATAGCTTCACTCATTGTTGTCCAAGGCGCTTCGCGCACCAAGGGCAGTGGCTCCAGTACCCCGCGGCGACGCCCCAGCCGCAGTGTTTGCAAGTCTTGGTCGACTCGGGGATTTGCCACTTGCGTCGCACCTTGCGATGACACCACGGGCAGTAACGCATGAACGGCATGAGTAGTTTGCGCGAACACTTCGCGTTTTGGCAACGCGCGGAGTAGCGGATGTCGCTGAACTCGCGCGTGCTCGAAGGTTCGAACCCTGGGCCGTAGCACCACGGGCAATAGTGCCAGTCGAGCTTCATGCCGCGGCGGCAGCGCGTGCAGCGCAGCGGGAAGTCGGTGCTCCCCTCGTGGTCGATCCGCAGCTTGCCGCACCAGGGGCACGCCTGCATCGACTCGGAAACGGGGCCTTTGCAGGCCGTG
>JANOIK010000704.1:0-2713 GCA_031407585.1 Planctomycetota bacterium
CGGCGTCATTGCGCAGGATAATTCCCGCGGCATCGTCAATCTCCTCCCGCAAGGCAAGACGCTGCTGCTCTCGGGCCATCAATACGCGGTGACCGACGACGATATGGCGCGGCCCATCATTTACGACGGCACCGGCAACACAGTGATTGCCGGCATCGTCAAAAGAATGCGCTATGTGTTTGCCGACGCTTCGGAGAACGAAAGTTCGCCGATTACCGCGTCGCTCGTGAAGCAAGGAACCGGCGCATTGCACCTTAACGGCGGGGCCGAATACACGGGTACGACGACCGTCAACGGCGGAAACCTGACGTTCGGCGTGTACGACGAATTGGTGGCGACGTCGCAGTTCATCGTGAACTTTGGCGCCATTGGGGCCGATGCCTTCAAGACGTTTGGGGTGGCTGACACGCTCCAGACGAATGCGTTTTTCGTGCCGCGGATTCTTCCGACGAGCACGGGCGGATTGATGATCAACGCCAGTGAAACCGGCGTCTCCTACGACTACACGGGCGCATTGGCCGCGGTTCCTCTGATGAGCTTGGCGGCTCCGGAAACGGGCGTGACCTTTACCGGTTCGATCGTCACGGGCGTCGACAACACGTACCGGCTTGGCGGCGGCGGCACGTTGACGTTGCCGAATAACCAGCTCACCGGCCCTCGCAATCTTGTAGCCACCAACGGCGGCGTCGTTCTGCTCAACGGAGCGAACACCTACTCGGGCACGACTTCGGCGATTGCCAAATACACGACCTCGCTGACTGCTCCGGCGCTCATCGGCGACGTCGCGAACCAAGCGAATGTGAGCCGCGTCTACGGCGGCACGGTGCTCGCTGCGGGCAACCTGCAGAACGGCGGCGTGCCGAGCAGTATCGGTTCGTCGTCCAGCGTGGGGGCCAATTTGTATCTTCAAGGTTCGACCTTTCGCTACACGGGCGGGGGCGCTTCGACCGATCGTCTGTTCAGCGTCGGCACGGGCGGCGCCACGATTGAGGCGTCGGGAACCGGCGCCGTGAATTTCACGAGCACCAGCGATCTCGTCATGGACGCCCCGGCCGCCCGCACCGGCGCCATTGCCGTGGCGGGCACGATTACGGGCTTGCCGACGACTTCGGACCTGGTGATCGGTACGCGCGTGAGCGGCCCGGGCATTCCTGCCAACGCCGCAATCACGAGCGTCAACAGCGATTCGTCGATCACCATCGCGCCGGTTCCGACGGCCGCGTCGACCGACGTCGTCACGTTTGCGGCCGCGCCGCGCACGCTCACGCTTGGCGGAACGAGCACTGCCGATAACACGCTGCGGCCGAATATCGTCAACGGCGCCGCGGCGACCAATGTCGTGAAGGCCGACGGGGGTAAGTGGAATCTTACGGGGCTCAACACGTACACCGGCACGACGACGGTCAATGGCGGCACGCTGCTGGTCAACGGCATGCACAGCGGCGGCGGGGCGTACACGGTGGCGAGCGCCGGCATCCTGGGCGGCACGGGCGCGCTGGCGACGACCACGATCACCGTCAACGGCACGGTCTCGCCGGGCAACCCGCTGACCGACGGCGTCCTGACGGTCACCGGCGGGGCGACGTTCAACGCGGGTTCGACGCTGCTCGTCGAGCTTGCCGGAGCGAATCCGGGCGACTTCGACGAGCTGAACCTGTCGGGCGCGCTCGTCGCGGGCGGCACGTTCGACGTCGATTTGCTCGGCGGGTACATTCCGGGCATCGGCGCGTCGTTCGACGTGCTCGATTTCTTGGGGGCCGCCACGGGTTCGTTCTCGCTCAGCCTGCCGGCGTTGCCGGCGGGTCGGGTGTGGAACACGGCGAGCCTGTTGACGACGGGCACGATCAGCGTGCAGGCCGGCGTCGTGGGGGTGCCCGAGCCGAGCTCGCTGGCGCTGGGCGCGGGGGCGCTGGGACTCTTGGCCGTGCGTCGTCGTCGGCGAATTTTGTAGCGATTGCTGGGGAATCGCATGAGGGGTGACAAAATTCCCGAATTTTGAACGGCGTCGCCTATGGGCGGCGGCTGTTTTCTCGGGGCGCCGGCGCTGCGCGCCGTTCCAGAATTCGGTGAATTTTGGAAAACCCGGCGTGCGAGCGCGTGCAACGAAAAACTTGCGCGCACGGTGATACTCCGCCGGGTTGCAGGCGTGGTGAGCGGGGTTCTGTTGTTGCGAGTCGTTGTGGGCATGGGCCGTACTCGTTCGATGGATCCGGACCGCGACCACCGGTCGCGGCTTTATGTATGGGGTTGGACCGTAGGCCGGAGCGCGATCGCTCCGCCATGGGCGGACGGCTTTATGGGCATAAAAAAACCGGGCCGTAGGAGCCTTTCCGCGGGGGAAAGACTTCTACGGCCCGGTTTCGTTCACGCGTGGCGTGCGTGTGTCGTTACGGTGGCCTGAGGGTCAGATGTATATTAGTGTCCCGGGGCGGGAAAGTCAAGGCGCGGGGGGGCACGGAAAACCTCGCCACTCGCGCGAGGCATAAAGTTTGGCGCAAGAAATAACCGTGCGGTGAGGCAACGGTCGGGAATCCCTCCCCTATCCCGTCCCTTCGAGGGAGGGGGATCGGAAACTAAGTGGCCCCGCATAGATGTCTATGCGGCTCGTCGATTGGAAGCTTCGAGGATTTCCTGGGTCAGGTCGTCGTGGTCGAACATAAAGCCCATGCGTTCGCGGCGGCCGGTCAGTCGGCGGACGCCCGTGCGGAAAGCG
>JANOIK010000723.1:0-4735 GCA_031407585.1 Planctomycetota bacterium
TTGCTGCTGGATTTCGACGCCGCTCCCGATGACGAATCCGCGAGCGTGATCGCGATGTTCGCCGCAGGGCGAGCCGCCGCAGAGCATACGGTCGAAGTAGGCGATGATGACGACGGCGCGACGACGCTCGCCGAGCGGTGGCGCCAGGAGGCGCTCGACTGGGAAGACGAGGGCCGGCTCGATCGCGCCGCCGAGGCGTACCGCACGCTGCTGATGGCGATGGGCCCGCAGGCGGAGACGCAGTTCGCGCTGGCCGACGTGTTGTACCGCGCGGGCGATTTGCCGGCGGCGCGCGAGCGCTATTACGCGGCGCTGGAGATTGACGAAGAGTATGTCGAAGCGCGCGCGAATCTCGGTTGCGTGCTCGCGGAGCTGGGCGAGTTGGAGCTCGCCGCCGCCACGTTCGAGGGGGCGCTCTCGTTTAACGCTGAGTTCGCCGACGTCCATTTTCATCTCGCCCACGTGCTCGATCGACTCGACCGCGGCGACGAAGCGACGGCCCACTACCGTACATTCCTGTCGCTCGCGCCGGAAAGCCCTTGGGCCACGGCGACGCACGAACGGCTCGCCGCGGACGAATGATTCTGGCCGCGAACGTCGCGTTGAACGGCGTTTCTTGCCGTGTCCCCAATCTATGAGCCAAGGCATCCTCGGGTTGCACTTTGCGGCTATCGGCTTATCCTAAACCAGCGAGCATCCCGGATCGCCGGGGCGCGACCCTTATCACCCACGACTTGGCCGCATGAGCACCATTCTGTCGTACTACGCGAAGGTCAACCCCACCAGTTGGGCGTACCTGTCGTCGTTGCTCATGCTCGCGCTGTTTTTCAAGTTCAACCGGGTCTTCAGCCTCCGCAATCTCGATCTGTTCCTCTTGATTTCGATCGCTCCGGGGCTGCTCCTGGTGCAGTGGAGTTTTGAGAATCGCACGGAGGACAACTGGCTCGCGATACAGCGGCTCGGCTTCATCTGGCTGTTTGGCGTGCATGCCCTGCTCATGACGCGGCTGCTGCTCGATACGGCCATCGTGCGACGGCCGCTGTTGGAGCCGAACCTGAACGCCGCGGGGCTGTCGTTCCTCGGCAGCTCGCTGCTGTTCTTTCTCATGTCGAACGTGGTGACGGGCACGCCCGACCGGGCCGATTGGACGCCCGCTCTGCCGGCGGCGGAGATGCATACCGACGAGGAGACCGGCGACAGCTTCGAGACCGAGGGGCCCGGCTACTGGTTTCTGTACGTGCTGCCGAGGATCGTGACGCAAACGGTCGTGGCCGGCGCCGATAGCACCCCGCCGACAACTGTCGACACAATCGAAGAACAGCAGCAAGAAGTGCGCGAGATCACGGCCCGAGTCGTCGCCATCCTGTCGCACGTGCTGATCGTGACGGGCCTGGTGCTGATCGCCGCGCGACATTTCGACAACGTGACCGCGGGACTGGCCGCAGCCACGATGTACCTGCTGCTGCCGTACACGGCGCTCTGGACCGGCAGCGTCGAGCATGCCCTGCCGGGGTCGCTGCTCATCTGGGCGATCGTTTTCTACCGGCGGCCACTCATCGCCGGCATGTTCATCGGGCTGGCGTCGGGCACCATTTACTACCCGATCTTCCTGCTGCCCTTGTGGTGCAGCTACTACTGGGAGCGCGGGTTCAAGCGGTTCCTCGTGGGCGTGGGCATCACGATCGGCGTGCTCGTGCTGACACTGTATTTTACCGCCGGAAACTTCGCGCACTTCGTCGGCCATCTCTCGCAAATGTTCGGCGTGCGGCTGCCGCGCATGGAGAATATGGATGGCATCTGGCGCGACGCGCCCGGATTCTGGAACGCGTGGTACCGGCTGCCGATCCTCGCGACGTTCGTTGTGCTCGCGATCAGCTTCGTCGCGTGGCCCGTGCGCAAGCACCTGGGCACGCTCATCTGCTGCACGGCGGCGCTCATGGTGGGCGCCCAGTTCTGGCACGCCTACGGCGGCGGCATTTATGTGGCGTGGTACCTGCCGCTCTATCTGCTGACGATCTTCCGCCCGAATCTCGAAGACCGCGTGGCGATCACGATGGTGCCAGAGAGTTTGTTTCGCGGGCGGAAGCGTGCGCCTGTGGCGTGAAGTCCTGCCACTCCGGCGGCGGATTCACCACAGAGGACACAGAGAACACAGAGCAAAGAAAACTCGGCGTTCGGCGGCCATGACTTTTGAGAATCGCATGTCGAAGTGCCCAATCATGGCAGACGAAGGCCTCCTTCCGTCTCTGTGTCCTCCGTGCCCTCTGTGGTGAATCCGCGAATTGGATGTAGTCACTCATCCCGCCGCGCATTCGCATGCTGCCGCGACATGAGTTCGACGTACCAACTCCGCCAGGCCTTCTCGTCGAAATCAAAGTTCTGCCCCCCTGAAAGTTTCACTAGCGCTTGGTGAACGCGAACATTCTCCTGATCCTGTTTGACGATCTTCGGCCCGTTGCCGCCCATCGAAAGACCGCCTCCGCCGCCGTTGGGATCGAACCCCGCTTGAATCTGATCTGCGTTCCCCGCTTGCTCGTACTGGTGCGTGGTGACCAGGGCGTCGATCAGCGGGCTGATCGCGGCCGGATCGCCGAGCACGCCGAGCGCTTCGCCGGCCCGATTGACGATGAGGTTGTCCTTGCTCTTGAGCGCCTGCACGTAGGGCAGGATGCTTATGGGGCGAGCCTTGCCGGTGAGATAGCCGAGGCAATCCAAACGGACCTCGCCCGCGCGGGGCTTGCTCCCCTCGTACTCCAGGGAATACGCGACCAGCGTTTGGATGGCAACCGGATGGTCCAGCCGGCCGAGCGCCGCCAGCAGGATGTCGAACACCCAGTCGTCCTCTTCGTCGTCCAGCAGCTTCACCAGCGCCGGCGCCGCCTGGGGATCGTTGAGCCTCGCGAAGTTGGTGCGCGCCTCTTCGACGCGCTCTTCACGGCGATTGTCCAACCAGCTTCGCCACAGCCGTACCTTGCCGACCCAGTTGGCCTCGCCGTCGCCCGTCTCGTCGTCGCGCTGGCGAATGGCAATGTCCTGCGGCGTGCGCCACTCGCCTTCGAAATACACGAACCCGCGCAGGCGCATCATTTCTTCGCGGTTGAGCCACCGGCCCCCGACGTTCTGAAAATCGAGACTGCGACGCGCATCCTCGTCATCCGGATCGAGCTCGACGACGCGCCGCAGATGGTGGTCAGCCTCGCGCATCATCTCATGTTCGCGGCACCAGGCAGCGAGCTCACGATGGGCATCCGCCGTATCGGGAGCGGTGCGACTGCGGCGTTGATACTCCACGGCCGTTTCGTCCTGGTCGACGATGCGCTTGAGTTGCTTGCGATCGAGCGTCATCTCGACGCCATCGGGCGTGCGAATGAGATAGACGCCGCCCTCGGAACGCTCGACCAATTCGCCGACGATCTGCCCGCCGTCCTTGAGCTCGAAGACGTCGGCCCGAGCGCGCACGGCGACGCCGCTCAGAATTACCGTCGCCGCAGCGAATAGCGTCAGTCGGGCCAAGGGATTTCCCGCTCGGGTCGCGTCCGTTTCCATTATACTGGGCAGGTCGAAAAAGCGTTTGATCCCCGTCCTAATTCGCGAAATCCGCATAACTTGCTGTTGCCGCTCGGCTCTGATCAAGCTCCCGGAGGGTCGACTACGTCGCCCTGCGAGACGATGTCGCTCGCAAATGGTTTTGCGCATTGCAGGTAAGCTAAGACTTCGGCGAATTCAGGAGATTGCATCGCGAGGTCGTGAATCAGCGCAAAAGCCTCGACCTCAATTCGGCTCCCTAGCTTCAAGAACGCTGCGTTATCGTCGTCATGGTGCATACCGTAACACAGACGTCCAAATTCACGGTCGAAGAAGAAAGGATGCAAAAGCCTGGAACTATCTCCAAGATCAACGCCATAAGTGGGGCCTCGTGTCCCTCGGTCGCGGTAGCGACCATAGGACGCAATGTAAACAGGAGGGGCCAGCGGTTCGGGCCAATCGTCGATTTCGTGAGTGCCTGCGATGTGCGTGATTTTTGCAAATGCCATAGACTCACCACTTGGCGCGTGTGAATATTGTGACGGGCGAGATCGCTTACAGTATACAAGCCGAACGATTTTGAGCTCCAACGGATCATGTCCTGCTACGACAGCCCCTCCTCGAAAGAGCACCGCGCCGCCGCGCCTCGCTGCGTGGCCTGCGCCGTCGTCACCGTCAGCGATACGCGCACACTGGCCGACGATCGCAGCGGGGCGACCATTGTCGAGCTGCTCGAAGCCGCGGGGCATCGTGTGGCAGAGCGCGTGATCGTCCGTGACGAGCCGGCCGAGGTGGCCGCCGCCGTGAAGGCGTTCGCCGCGAGCCAGGCGGTCGACGCGATTCTGGTCACCGGCGGCACGGGCATCGCCTCGCGCGACCAGACGCCCGAAGCGCTGCAGGGGCTGTTCACCAAGGAGCTGCCCGGCTTCGGCGAGCTGTTCCGCATGCTGAGCTACCAGCAAATCGGCGCCGCCGCGATGCTCAGTCGCGCTATCGGCGGAGTCGTTGGCAACACAGTCGTGCTGCTGATGCCGGGCTCCACGCCCGCCGTACGGCTGGCCATGGAGCAACTCATCCTGCCCGAGATCGGCCATCTCGTCGAACACGCGCGACGCTAGCAGAGACCGCCTCGCACCATCTCTTCCGGTCCCCTCCCCCTTGAGGGGAGGGCTAGGGAGGGGGTTTGAAGCGGGTACACGCATGGGCGGCT
>JANOIK010000753.1:0-1554 GCA_031407585.1 Planctomycetota bacterium
GCCGTCGTACTTGGTTTCCAGCGCGGCCAGCTTCCTGGCCAGAACCGCGTTGGCTTGCAGCATCTGCCGCAGCCGTACGAACGCCCGCATGATCTCGATACTGACCTGCAAAGCTGCGGGGCTATGGAGAACGGCCGAGAGCATAGCGACACCCTGTTCGGTAAAGACATAGGGTGTCGTCCGCCGTCCGCCGTGCCCCGATCTTGAGATCACAGATTGTGATCGCAAGATCGCGAACTCCTCGTTCGTGAGCTGGAATGCGAAATCAGCCGGGAAACGTTCGATGTTTCTCTTGAGTGCTTGAATCAGCGCTCGGGTTTCCACGCCGTACATCGTAGCTAGCTCATCAAGCAAGACCCGATGCCCGCGCAGAAACAGGATCACCCGTTCAAAGCGCTCCACAGGAACCAGATCGGCGTTCAGCGAATCCCCTTTCCGGCGTTTCTACATGGCCCTCAGCCTCTGGGGCCGGCAGCGGTGACGGGCAATGCTAGTCTGCCGGTCGTGCCCCGAGCTCGCGTCCTCATCGCCGCCATCGTGGGGCTTGCCGTGGCCCTTGGGATCTGGTCGGTGATGGCGATTCGCCGCACCGCCGGTCGCCGGGCCACGCTGGTCGACGCGCTGACCATCCGCCTTCCCCAGGTTCCCGGCGCGCGCACGCTCACGCCCTGGATGCCGGTCGCCGACGCGGATCTGGCCCACCTCGCCCTTTGCTTCGACGACACCGACCCGTCGGAAGCGGTGGCGCGATTTGTCGCCGCGTTGACGGGAACACCCTGGCGCCTCTCGCCCGTGCGGCCCCCCGCGACGCCCACGCGGGCCAGCGTGACGGCAAGCGATGGGGCTTACCGCATTCGCGCGCTCGGCGAACCGGGTCGCCGCGGCAGTTGCGATGGCGCCAGACGTCAGGTGCTCCTATCGATCGAGGCGGCGCCCGAGAGTTGACCGAGCGCCGTCGAGCGCTGCCATCGGGGCAGGGCGGGCCGGGGCGTCCGCACGCACCGGCCACGGCACCTCCACGGTCTGGCCGACGACCACGCCGCGCGCTCCGTAGTGAACGGCCGTGACGCGAACCCGCAGGTCCGCGAAGCTCCATTCGATTTCCAGCGGGGACAGCCAGACGAACTCAGCGGGCTCGCCATCCGTGCCGGTACGTCCCTTCGTCGGTGGACCGAACCGCGCTTCCATGCCCCGCTTGGCCCCGATGAATTCCGCCAGCGCGGTTTCGGTCGCCGCGGCCGGGAAGCTGCGCTCGAACGACACGTGGCGAACGGGGTGGACGGCGCTGTCGAACACCATGAGCAGGCGACCTGGTCCCCGCGCGATCGCGCCGGCGGAGGCGGCCTTGGTCTCGCAGCTCAACCGCACCTGAGGATTTGCTTCCTTGGGGCTGCGCCGATTCACCATCGATGCCCCCGAAACGGCGTCGGGCGGGTCGCCGCGCGCCGCGGCGCTCGCCGACGGCGCCCGCTTCGCCCACGCCAACGCGATCGGCGAGGCGGGGGAGGAGCGGGGGATGTGGCACGAACTCGCGGAACTCGCAGGCGACGACAG
>JANOIK010000864.1:0-1712 GCA_031407585.1 Planctomycetota bacterium
CAGATGAGCATTCCCGCGACAACCAGCACGGCTCCCATGCCCAGCTTTTCGCCATGGGCGAGCATGAATCCTGCAAATTTGCCGGTGCTCTTGAGCTTGGTTTTCATGGCCCTGTTTCCTTGGGGAGGCCCCGTGAAGAGAGATCGCCGACGAATTTCCGAACTACGCCCTACCGTTCGCACCACCTATTGCGCGACGACGCCCGCATCGACCGCCGCCGTCTCCGCCGCAGCCGCTTCGTCCATGCCGGGAACCGTCAACACCGCCGGGTCCGGCGGATTGTAAATATACACAATGCCGTGAATCTCGACCGTCGCCATGCCGGCGCTGCTCATCCCGGGGGTCAAAGTGGGCGTCGCGCCGCCGCCGCCGCGACCGCCGCCCCCGCCGCTAAACTCGCTGCTAAACCCTCGCCCGCCGCCGCCCCCGCCGCGGCCGCCGTCGCCGCCCCCGCCGCCGTCGGCGCCAGGCACCGAAAATGTCATCGGAAATCCTGCGCCCGACTCGGAGGGGTTGATCCGCACGCGCTTTACTTCGATCGGCAGCGTCGCGTTGGCGCACTCGATCATGAGCGAAGGGATCGCCTTCTGCTCCATCAACAGTTCCATCCGCACGGGCAGCATGCGGAACTCGCCGCCCGTCACCGCCGCGCCGTCGGCGAGCACAGCCCCATCGGGACCGATGTAGCGATAGTTGAGCAGCATGGCTTCAGCCGCAGCAGGATCGACGGGCCCGCCTGCTTCATTTCGTCCCATAGCGCTGGGATCTTCACCGGACGCCGCCGCCGCTGCCAGCGCGACCATGCCCGGAGTCTTCAACGCCGTGCCGGCTTTCTCGCCCACGTCCAAAGAGATGATCCACCGAATCGCCGCGTTGTCCGGCCGGGTCGCCCCGTTGGCCTCGTTCGTGTCGGCGATGACGTGCAGCAGCGTTTCGTAAACCCACAGGTCCTCTTGCGTAATCCAAATCTGCAGCGACGTCGGCTTGCCGACGAAGTTGAGCTTGCTAGCGACCTCTGCCTGGTTGAACCACTCGACGATGTACTTCTCGGTGGGGATGACGTTACCGTTTTGGTCTAGCAGCGGCTCGCCGGCCCCTTCGCCGCCACGACCCGCGTAGCCGCCGGGGAACTCGCCCCCGCGACCGGCGCCAGCGCCGGCCACCAGGTCTTCCAGGGGAATCTTCTTGGCCTTCGGAATTTCGACAAGCGCCGGAAACCGGTCCTTCGCAAAGGTCCGGTACGTGTCGCGAATGTCCGGACTCTGGATCACGTCGCGGAACTTCATGTTCTCGACGTACTCCAAAAACTCCGGGCCGAGCGAGTCCGGCCACTTCAGCACTTCGTCCCGCTGCCGGTTGTACATCTTCTCCCACAGCGCCAGCACGCGTTTGCGAATCTGCATCGCCTGCTCGCGCTCGGCCTGGTTGACCGCATCGTTGCCGTGCACCGCTTTCCTGCTAATGTCCTGCATATCCTTGAACTTGCCGTCGATGGTCGTCCTATTCGCCGTGAATTCGGCGTCTAGCGAGCCCGAAGCCATCATCCAACACACGGCGACGACGATGAGACCCAGCACGCTCAGAATCCAAAAGCGCTGCTGGTAACACACCGTCAGAAAGGCACGAACTTTATCCATCTCGCTTCGCTCCGAGTTATCGGAGTGAGTAGGTGAGTGGTGAGTAGGACGCGCGAAATCGGCGCCTACTTACCA
>JANOIK010000837.1:0-7782 GCA_031407585.1 Planctomycetota bacterium
GCAAGGGTTCAGTCGCAAGGTCAGGATTAAACCAGACGTAGGCGACGTCATTGCCTATGGCAACTCCGCCTGTGGCCAACGGCGGGAAACCTGGGTTGTGGTCGATGCGAACCAGCGTCATCACAAGCTGCGTCAGGGCAATGCCCGACGCCTTCGTGGTCGCGTTGGAACCGCGGTTGTAAACTCCGTAAGTATCATTGGCGAGTCCGACGGGCTCGCCATTCTGCGAGGCGCGTCCAAACGCCATCTGCTCTTGGGCTGTCGTGAACAGTTGAAGCGCCGCGGCTCGGCCGTAGTTAATAGTTCCCCCCTCAGCAGCTGCGTCGGTCGTGTTGGGGGTGATGCTGCCGCGCGCCGGCGTCGACGTCGTCGTCGGCACCTGGGACAAGAAGCTGATCCACGTCGTATTCGCCGTGTCAGCAAGTTGGAGATACCCGCGCTCGCTGGCAGGCACGAGTTGGCGAAACGCTTGTGAGTTTCCAGTGTTGCCAGCCGTGCCGGTGGTATTGTCGCCAGCGGGAACGTTAGCCGGATTCGCGTTGCCGGTAGCCCAGGCACGATTGCCAGCTGTCACCAGTATGCGGCCGCCGCCATCGGTGTAAGTAAAGCTGCCCGATATTGCCGCAAGGTTATTGCCGTTGGTCGAGTTGATTTGCCAACGATCTGCGAATCCCGACCCGCCGCCCCAGGCCGTGGCTTGCTGCGGCGCACCGGCAGCTTGCGTCGTGTCAAAGAAACTTCCTACGGGGTAGTCAAACGGCTCGTAAGCAAGCAGAGCCGCGCTGGCTGAGTTGGCCGAGATGAGAGTCGCCGCGGCAGCCGCAGCGAGTGCGCCCGTGCGCAAACGAGTGAACCAAAGCCGTACGTTCATTACACCCTCCAGAATCAAAGAGATGCGAAACTAGCGTTGAAGATCGATCGCAACGCCGACAAGGAAACCGAGTGCCGCGCTGCCCACGGCGTTGACCAACACGATTTTAGGCGTTCTCCCCTCAGCGTTCCCGCTCTTACTTTCAGAACTTCAGGAGTGCCGCGCCCCAGCGACAGTCCCTCGAGCGAGAAAACCACTTACGAGAACCAACTACGAAAAGAACGGAACCGACCATTTTGGCGTGCGCAACATCGACACTGTTGGGCCGGATTATCGCCACACCTTACTTGATACTAATCTTCGTTACCGATTCGTACATAGTTTGTGTTTGCAAAATTTCTCCGAATTCACGCAACCGTCAATCTTAGGTAGCCCGCGCAAATAATTGGCAGGCCGGGACCTTGGCGGCTCGAACATCCCGCGAAAACCGGGCCTTGCGGCCGGGTCGGAAGGTGTTCATCGTGCTGAAGCCGCCCACCTCTCTCTGAGCGCTAAATGTACCGTTTCACGCAAGGGAACCTCCACAGGCACGATTGGGGTTCCAAATGCCGGACTGACCGCCTTTTTGCGGGTCGTCCCCATTACTGCCGCTATGCATAAAAGACATCCAATTCTGAGCTTCTTGGCCCTGGCCGGGATCCTCGCACCGGCAAATCTCGCGTTTGCTGAGCCCGGCTCGCTGAAATCCGCGGACTACGCCCACTACGTCGCGAATTTCAAAGCCATGGAGCCGGAAGGGGTCGTTAACCTCATCCCCAACGCGGACGCCTGGGCTTGGATTGTCGCGAACGCGCCGCTGCTGGACTGCCCTGCCAAGCAATTCGAGGAAACTTATTACTTCCGCTGGTGGACCTACCGAAAGCACATTCGCCAGACGCCCGACGGCCGGGTTCTGACCGAATTCATCCAGCCCGTTGGGCATGCGGGACCCCACAACACGGTGGCGTGCGCGTTGGGCCATCACCTAGCGGAAGGACGATGGCTGCGGGACCAGCAGTTTCTGGATGAATACGCCCGTTTTTGGTTCAAGTCCGGCCCGAACGGCGGCCCCGCGGAACACTTTCACAAGTTCAGCAGTTGGGCCGCGGCCGCTATCGACGACCGATGCCTCGCGACCGGCGATCGCAAGTTGATCCGCGAGCTGCTGGATGACCTGGTCGCGGACTATGCCGTGTGGGAGCAGGAACGCCAGAACGCCGAAGGGCTGTTCTGGCAGTTCGACGTCCGCGATGGCATGGAGGAGTCGATCAGCGGCAGCCGCACGGCAAAAAACGTGCGGCCCACGATCAATAGCTACATGGTCGCCAACGCCCGCGCGATTGCGCGGACCGCGACGGCGGCCGGGCGGCAGGAGCTTGCCGACCAATTCACCGCGAAGGCCGACAAACTGCAGGCGGCCATGATTGCGGCAATGTGGGACGCCGAGGGGAAGTTTTTCCGCGTGCGATTCGAGGACGGCTCGCTGTCCGGCGCGCGCGAAGCAATTGGATTCGTGCCGTGGATGTTCGGCATTCCTGGGCCTGAGCATGCCGCGGCGTGGGCTCAAATCAAGGATCCTCAGGGGTTCTGGGCGCCGTGGGGTCTTACGACGGCCGAGCGCCGGCACCCGCAATTTCGCACGCACGGCACGGGCACCTGCGAATGGGACGGGGCGGTGTGGCCATTCGCCACGAGCCAAACGCTCCGCGGGCTGGCCAACGTGCTGCGTGGGCCGGAGCAGTCGTTCGTCACGCGACGTGATTATTTCGAGCAGGTGCTCGCCTACTCCCGCAGCCACCAGCAGGACGGCCGGGCGTATATCGGCGAATACCTCGACGAAACCAACGGCCACTGGCTCATCACGGGGCCGAAGGCCGAGCGCAGCAAGTACTACAACCACTCGACGTTCAACGACCTCGTGATTACGGGGCTCTGCGGGCTCGTGCCTCGCGAGGACGATGTGGTGGAGGTAGATCCGCTGCTGCCTGACGATGCCTGGAATTGGTTTTGCCTGGACGGCGTGCCGTATCACGGCCACTCCGTGACGATCGTGTGGGATCGAACCGGCGAGCGCTATGGCCGCGGCGTCGGACTCTCGTTGTGGATCGACGGCGTCGAAACGGCGCACTCCGCGACCCTGCAGCGTATCACTGCCAAATTGCCATCGGCGCCGAACGTTCCTTGATTGCCGCCGCAGCTAACGCGATACTCAACGCCATGAACACAACTTTTCGTCACGCCATTCGTGCGCATCGCTGGACTTCGCTTCTTAGCGCCGTCCTTGCCAGCGCACTGACCTCAGTTGTCTTGCAACACGCTGGCGCACAGCCCGCCATCGTCACGAGCGAGTTCATCTACGAGACGGCGCCGTTCCCGTCGTGCCACGCGTCGACCATCGTCGAGACGGGCGGCACGCTCGTCGCAGCGTGGTTTGGCGGCACCGAGGAACGCAACCCCGACGTCGGCATCTGGCTGTCGCGGCGGGAAAACGATGCCTGGACCGTGCCGGTCGAAGTCGCCAACGGCGTCCAATCGCCCGAACTGCGCTATCCCACATGGAATCCCGTCTTGTTCCAGCCGAGCGGCGGGCCGCTCATGTTGTTCTACAAGGTCGGCCCCACGCCGCAGTCGTGGTGGGGCATGGTGATGACCTCCGACGACGGCGGCCACACGTGGTCCGACGCCGTGCGGCTGCCTGACGGCATTCTCGGCCCCGTCAAAAACAAGCCAATCCAACTCGCCGGCGGCGACATCCTTTCTCCCACGAGCACCGAAGAAGCAGGCTGGCGGGTCCACTTCGAACGCTCCACCAACGGCGGCAAGACCTGGACCGCGACGCCGCCGCTGAATGATCCTGAGAAAATCAAAGCTATTCAGCCGAGCATTCTCGTTCACAAAGACGGCCGGCTGCAGGCGCTTGGCCGCACGCGCGAATCGGGCGTGTTCCAGATTTGGTCCGAGGATCAAGGCAAGACTTGGGGCGAGATGACGCCGTTGGGGCTTCCCAATCCCAGTTCCGGCACCGACGCGGTCACGCTCGCTGACGGCCGGCACCTCTTGGTCTACAACCACAACCCCACCTACAAGGGCCGCAGCCCGCTCAACGTTGCGATTTCGGACGATGGCGTGCGCTGGAACGCGGTGCTTGTGCTGGAAGACGAGCCCGAGAAGCAGTACTCCTACCCGGCGGTGATCCAGACCTCCGACGGGCTGGTGCACATCACTTACACCTGGCTGCGCGAGCGCATCAAGCACGTTGTGATTGATCCGGCAAAGCTCACCGGCCCCGCGATCGTTGATGGTGAGTGGCCGCAGTAGGTCAGGCTTTCTAGCCTGACAGCCCCGTTCGGCGGCATTCCACCTCTTATCCCGCGCCGTCAGGCTGGAAAGCTGGCATACCATGCTGCCAACCATCGACCTTGTCGTGCTTGGCGCCTATCTGGCGGCGGTCGTTGGCATCGGCCTTTGGCTTGGCGGCCGCGGCGGAGATTCCGACGACTTCATGGCGGCCGGCCGCTCGCTGCCCGGCTGGGCCATCGGGCTGTCGATGTTCGGGTCGTATATCAGCAGCATTTCGTTCCTGGCGAATCCAGGGGTGGCATACGGCGGAAACTGGAACGCCGTGGCCTTCACGCTCGCGACGCCTATCGCCGCGGTGATCGCGGTGCGCTGGTTCGTGCCGTTCTATTTCCGACAAGGCGCAATTTCCGCGTACGAGCACCTTGAGCAGCGGTTTGGCCGGTGGGCGCGCACCTATGCGGTCGCATGCTTTCTGCTCTACCAAATGGCGCGAATGGGCACGGTCGTTTACTTGCTCTCTCTGGCCGTCGCTCCCCTGACGGGCTGGCCCGTGTCGAGGACAATTCTGCTGACCGGCGCACTGATGACGGTTTACACTCTTGCCGGCGGCATCAAGGCGGTCGTATGGGTGGGGGTGCTTCAGAGCGGCGTCCTCATCTCCGGCACGCTGGTCTGCCTGACGGCGGTCATTCTCAAGACGCCCGGCGGGGTCGGCGAAATCCTGGAAATCGGAGGCGCCTACGAAAAATTCAGCCTTGGAAGTTTTGGCACTTCGCTCGAGACGCCCACCTTCTGGGTAGTGTTCGTCTTCGGCCTCGTGACGCACCTGACGAACTTCGGGGTCGACCAGAGCTACGTCCAACGCTACGTGACCGCACGCAGCGAGCGCGACGCCAAGCGCAGCGTGTGGCTGACCGCGTGCCTCTACGTGCCGGTGGCGCCGGTGTTCTTCTTCATCGGCACGAGCCTTTTCGTGTTCTACGGGCGTCACCTGTTCGAGACGTACGGCATGCCGCCGCATTACCTCGTGGTTGGACCCAAGCCGGACGCAATGTTCCCGCAATTCATTTCCACCCAATTGCCGCTGGGATTTGCCGGCCTTGTCGTGGCGGCAATCTTCGCGGCATCCATGGATTCAAACCTCAACAGCATGGCCACGCTCACGCTCTGCGACCTCTATAAACCGTACTTGCGACCCACGGCTGGCGAGCGAGAGTCGCTGCGGGTGCTCCACATCTCGACGCTGGCGTGGGGCGTCGCCGGCACGCTGGTAGGACTTGCCATGATTCAAGTCCGGACGGCGCTCGATGCATGGTGGAACCTCGCCGGACTGTTCTCAGGGGGCGTTCTGGGCCTGTTTCTTCTGGGACTCACCACCCGCCGCGCCAGCTCCGCCGCGGCCGCCGTTGCGGTGACGCTCGGCATCACGGTGACGGTCTGGATGACGCTGCCCAAGCTTTTCACCGTGCCCGACTTGCTCCGCAACCGTTGGCACGCGAACATGACAATTGTCGTCGGCACGCTGACGATCTTCCTCGTCGGCCTGCTCGTCACCGCCATTCGACCGGCCGACGCGGCGGCTCGATCCGCGCCGCACCATCCGCCACGTTAACGCCAACATGCCCAACACGCACTCTAAGCCGGGCCCGTACCGCGGCATCATTGTGCCGATGGTCACGCCGCTGTCCGGGCCGGACGAACTCGACGCCGCGGGGCTCGAGCGGCTGGTCGACCGCATGCTGACTGGCGGCGTCCACGGGCTGTTCCTGCTCGGCTCGTGCGGCGAAGGACCGTCGCTCAGCCCGCGCATCCAGCGCGAGCTGCTCGACCGCGTCTGCCGGCAGGTCGCCGGGCGGCTGCCGATATTCGTCGGCGTGACGGCGTCCTCGCCCGCGGAATCGACCGCTCTCGCCCGCCACGCCGCCAGCGCCGGCGCCGACGCGATCGTCATTGCACCGCCGTTTTACTTTCCGCTCGAACAGGCCGAGTTGCAGGCTTACATCATCCGCCTGACGGCCGACTCGCCGCTGCCGGTAGTGCTGTACAACATGCCGGGCTTGACCAAGGTGGCGATCGAGCCCGAGACGGTCAGGCAGCTCCTGGACAACCCGCGAATCATTGGGCTGAAGGACAGCTCCGGCGACATGGCCTACTTCCGCCGGGCTCGCGAAGTCACTCGCGGGCGGCCCGACTGGACGCTGCTGGTGGGGCCCGAGCACCTCCTCGCGGAATCGATCGAGGCGGGCGGCGATGGCGGCGTCAGCGGCGGCGCCAACATCATGCCGCAGTTGTTCGTGCAGCTTTACGAAGCGGCGCGGGCGGGTTTTCCCGACGAAATGATGGCATTTGAGTATGAAGTTGCACGTCTCGCACAATTATATTCGGTAGGAGCGCCCGCAGGCGTCACGGCTCCCAGCGTCGTCAAAGGATTGAAGACCGCGCTGTCGGTGCTCGGCATTTGCAGCGGGCTGCCGTGCCCGCCATTGAGCCCGCTGACGGCGGCGCAATCCGAGCAAGTCAAACAAATCCTGCATTCGCTGCGCGCCGCAGGACTCGAAGAGTACAGCGGCGCTCCGCAGCAGCAGTAATCACACGGCGCCCTGCACGCGTCGTTGGCTCTCATTCTATCTATGCGCGTGGCCTTCCAATCGTTGGCGATCATCTTAATTGCGTCGTTCGCGCGAGCGCGCGCCGCCGATCCGATCGACTTCGCCCACGACGTGTTGCCGTTGCTCGCCAAACACTGTGCGAAGTGCCACACTGCGGGTCGCTACGAGGGCGAGATTTCGTTCGACACGCGGGAGGCGCTCCTGGAGGCAGGCGTCGCAGAGCCGGGGGCGAGCGCCGACAGCGAGCTCATCGCCCGCGTAACCAGTGACGAACCGGACTACCGGATGCCTCCGGAAGGCGCCGCCCTAACGCCGGCGGAAGTCGACGTGCTGCAGCATTGGATCGACGGCGGACTCGCTTGGGAGCCAGGGTTCACGTTCAAGCAGAGCGAGTACGAAGCGCCGCTCGAACCGCGCCGGCCCGAGCTGCCGCCGGCGGAGGCGGGCGTCGACAACCCGATCGACCGGATCGTGCTGGCTTACTGGCGCGCGCACGGAATCACGCCGCCGCCGGTGGCTGGCGACGCCGTATTTTGCCGTCGCGTCTTTCTCGACCTCATCGGACTTCTCCCTTCCGCGGACGAAGTGGCCGCGTTCGTCGCCGACGAGAATCCCAACAAACGCTCCGCCCTTGTCGCCCGGCTGCTTCAGCGGCGCGTCGACTACGCCGACCACTGGATGACGTTTTGGAACGACCTGCTGAGAAACGACTACGCCGGCGCCGGATACATCAGCGGCGGCCGCGCGCAGATCACCGCCTGGCTCTACGGCGCGCTCCTCGACAACAAGCCCTACGACGAGTTCGTCCGCGAGCTGATCGCTCCCCGCCCTGAATCGGCGGGGTTCAGCAAAGGCATAGTGTGGCGCGGGCAGGTCAACGCCAGCCAGATTCCCGCGCTGCAGTTTTCGCAGAACGTGGGGCAAGTGTTTTTGGGCATCAATCTCAAATGCGCCTCGTGCCACGACAGCTTTGTGGATCACTGGAAGCTCACGGATTCCTACGGCCTCGCGGCGATCATCAGC